>JBBQLF010000183.1:0-7976 GCA_038327695.1 Bryobacterales bacterium | reverse complement strand
TCCTCCAGCATGGCCTTGCGGCGGTCGCCGAAGCCAGGGGCCTTGACGGCGCAGACGTTCAGCGTGCCGCGCAGCTTGTTGACCACCAGGGTGGCCAGCGCTTCGCCTTCCACTTCCTCAGCCAGGATCATCAACGGCCGGCCGGAGCGGGCGATCTGCTCCAGAACGGGCAGCAGGTCCTTCATGTTGCTGATCTTCTTCTCGTGAATGAGAATGTAGGGCTCTTCCATCACCACTTCCATCCGGTCCGGGTCCGTGATGAAGTAGGGCGAGAGGTAGCCACGGTCAAACTGCATGCCGTCGACGGTCAGCAACTCGGTGCTCATCGTCTTGGACTCTTCCACCGTGATGACGCCGTCCTTGCCAACCTTCTGCATGGCTTCGGCGATCTTGTTGCCGATTTCGGCGTCGCCGTTGGCGGAAATCGTGCCGACCTGAGCGATCATCTCACCGGAGATGGGCTTGGCCTGCTTGCGGACTTCCTCAACCACCACTTCCACGGCCTTCTCGATGCCGCGCTTCAGTGCCATCGGGTTCGCGCCGGCCGCGACGGCCTTGACGCCCTCACGGAAGATCGCCTGCGCCAGAATGGTCGCCGTCGTCGTGCCGTCACCAGCCACGTCGGACGTCTTCGACGCCACTTCGCGCACCATCTGGGCGCCCATGTTCTCCAGCGGATCCTTGAGCTCGATCTCCTTGGCGACGGTCACGCCGTCCTTGGTGATCGTCGGGCCGCCGAACTTCTTCTCCAAAACCACGTTCCGGCCCTTGGGGCCGAGGGTCACCTTTACGGCGTCGGCCAGCTGATTCACGCCGCGCAGGATCGCCTGCCGGGCATTCTCGCCATAGACTACTTGCTTTGCTGCCATGTTCAAGTTCTCCTTTTACGGTTGCTTACTTTGCGTCCAGAATGCCGAGGACTTCGTCCTCGCGCAGGATCAGGTATTCCTGGCCGTCGATCTTGATGTCGCTGCCGGAATACTTGCCGAACAGAATCCTGTCGCCAACTTTCACGTCGAGCGGGACCACGGTGCCGTCTTCCAGACGCTTGCCGCGGCCAGCTGCCATCACTTCGGCTTCCTGGGGCTTCTCTTTGGCCGAGTCCGGGATGATGATCCCGTTCATAACTGTTTCCTGGTTCTCGATCCGGCGGACGACCAGCCGGTCATAGAGGGGGCGAATTTGCATAACTCTCAAAACCTCCGTTGGTTTCGATACGCTTGGGTATTCAGGTTGCCAAGCCCTTGAAGGGCCGGGCATCGACTCTATTATTAGCACACTCCGCCGAAGAGTGACAAGATGCTCCTGTAACCCTCACATTCAAAAGGAAATAAAAACTCACTCTGAACCGGATGAAACTCGGGAAGAGGTGCTGGATGGCGTAAAGACGTAGAAAATATGAGTCTGCTCGACTCAACATCACTGGTGCTATGCTGGTCCTATGTTCCGGCGGGCTCGCTGGCTGATCCTGCTCGCCATTGTTGGCATTGCCGCCGCAGTCAGCTTCATCTTCATTGTCCGCAAACGCGCCCTCCGCAAGGCGCGTCCCACCATCTCCGCCCCGTTGCCCATCAATACATCTGCCACCGCCTCCCAGTGGGAGTTTGAGATCAAGGCCGGTGATAAGGCCAAGATCCGGGTGCGTGCCCGGAAGTTCGAGCAGATCAAGGAGCCTTCCAGCTTTCTGTTTGAAGGCATGGAGATGGAGATCCGGGCCGTGGACAGCCAGAGGTATGACTTGGTCAGGAGCGAACGTGCCTCGTTTGACCAGTCGGGTGGCCTGATGTACGCCGATGGCGACGTCGAGATCACTCTGAACCTGAATCAGGAAACCGGCGAACCCATCGGCCGCCTGATGAAGATCCGCACTTCCGGCACCACCCTCGACGTGAAGTCCTCACGCGTCTCCACTGAACGGAAGGCTTTCTTTGAGTTCGACCAGGGTGAAGGCGAATGCGTGGGCGCCTCCTATGACCCCACTACGCGCGAGTTGTACATGCGTTCCGAGGTGCGGCTCGATTGGCGCGGCAAAGACGCAGACAAGCCGCCGATGCACCTGGAATCCGGTTCGCTGATGTACAAGGAACAAGCCGGCGAGATCCACCTCTCGCCAGTTGCGTCTCTGCGCCGCGGCGGATTCACGCTGGAGTCCGGGCCCAGCGTGGTCAAGCTGGACCACGGCCAGATCGATCGCGTGGAAGCCGCCCAGGGGCACGGGGCCGACACGCAGCCGGGCCGCCAGGTGGACTATGCCGCCGATCAACTCAATCTCATGTTCGCGCCGAAAGGGGAGATCCGCCAGATTGAGGCCACCGGCAACGCCCGCCTGGTTTCCAGCTCGGCGTCCGGCCGGACTACCGCCACGGCGGACCGTTTTGACCTGGATTTTGAAATCACCAGCGACGGCAGCACGCTGAAACACGCACTGGCGACCAAGAAAGCGCGCGTCGAATCACAGGCCGCCGCGCGGCCGGGCGCCGCTCCGCAGGGGGCACGGATCCTGACCAGCGAAGTGATCGAAATGACCATGCGCCCGGGCGGCAAGGAACTGGATAAAGTGGTCACCCACGCTCCGGGCCAGGTGGAGTTTCTGCCCGGCAAGAAGGGCGACAAACGGCGGCAGTTGAACGGCGGGCGGATCAACATCGACTACGCCGCGGGCAACGCGATTGAGAAGTTTCGTGCCGTGGACGTCACCACACGCACCGAAAGTGATCCAAAAGACGCAAAAAAGGACCCGAAACCGGTCATTACGGTGACAAAAAGTAAGGATCTGGAGGCGTTTTTCGACCCCCAGACGGGCCAGATGACCCGAATGGAGCAGTGGAACGACTTTGAGTATGAGGAAGGCACCCGCCGCGCAAAGGCCGACCGCGCGATCCTCGATTCCACCAGGGAGCTGATCACGCTGGAGAACAAGGCGCGGATGTGGGACGAAACGGGCTCCACTTCGGCGGACCGCATTGTGCTGGAGCAACAGAGCGGCGACATGGTGGCGCTCGGGAATGTGGCATCCACGCGGCTGCCGGATAGCAAGCAGGCCAGCGAGGGCATGTTGTCGTCGAGTGAGCCGATTCAGGCCAAGGCGGACCGGATGGCGGCCACCGAGCGGAACCAGAAGATTCGCTACGAGGGCAACGCGATGCTGTGGCAATCGGCCAGCAGCCTGAAGGCGAAGACGATCCTGATCGATCGCACGGCGCAGCTGCTGGAGGCTGCCGGCAATGTGGTGAGTCAACTGCCGGACCAAACCACCGACGCGGCCAGGAAGAAGCGGAATTCGTTCACGATCGTGAAGGCACAGGCTTTGGTGTACTCGGACAAAACCAAGCTGGCGCACTACACCGGGGGTACGACGCTGGACCGGCCGGGGATGAATGTGCAATCGGCCGAACTGCGGGCCTGGTTTGTGAAAATGCCCAAGGCGGGCGGCGGCGAGGAAACCAGGCTGGACCGGATGTTTTCCGACGGCGCCGTGAAGATCGCGGAGCGCAGCGCGGAGCGGACACGCGACGGCAGCTCCGAACATGCCGAGTACTATCTGGCCGACGAACGGATGGTGATGAACGGCGGCGATCCCGTGATGACGGACTCCAAGCGGGGCACCACGCGGGGCGCCGAAATCGTTTGGTATTCGCGCCAGGACAAGCTCACGGTGGACAACACAGGCGGCGGCCCGGCGGTGAGCCGGATCAAGAAGAAATGAGGGGCGGCAGCCTGGCTCGCCAACCTTCTAAACTAGGCGTAGCGTCTCCATGAAAATCGGCATCGACCTCGGCACCACCAACTCGGCCTTCGCCTTTATTGACCCTCGTGAGGCGGAGGGTTCGGACTTCCCGCCCGTTCATATCCTCCACATCCCCCAGCAGGTGGCAGGTGGGCAGACCGGCGCGCTGCGCTCGCTACCGTCCTTTCTTTATCTCGACGGTGACGGATTGATCGGCGAGAACGCGCGGGAGCAGGGCGCGCTGGTGCCTACCAAACTGGTGCACTCGGCGAAGTCCTGGATGTCGAACCCGGAGGTGGACCGGACGGCGAAGATCCTGCCCTGGGACGCGCAGGAGTTGGGCCGGGTGGTCTCGCCGGTGGAGGCTTCGGCCCGCTACATCGGCCACATGCGCGATGCCTGGGAGGCGACGGGACGGGGGCCGATTAAGGAGCACGACGTCGTGCTCACCGTGCCCGCGTCCTTCGACGAAGAGGCGCGCGAGTTGACCGTGCAGGCGGCGCGGGATGCGGGCCTTGAGAAGCTCACGTTGCTGGAAGAGCCGGCGGCCGCCTTTTACTCCTGGATCGCCAATCACTTGTCCCAGTCGCAGAAGGCGCTGTACGACGGCATGACCGTGCTGGTGGTGGACGTGGGCGGCGGCACATCGGACTTCACCGTCATCCGGGTGGCGCGCGAAGGGGACCGCGTGACGTTCACGCGTACCGCGGTGGGACGGCACCTTCTGCTGGGCGGCGACAACCTGGATCTCACGCTGGCCTGGCTGGTGGAATCGAAGTTAAACACGCAGCTCTCGTTGCGGCAGAGAAGCGCGCTGCGGCGGCAGTGTTCGGCGGCAAAAGAGAAGCTGCTGGGCTCGGCGACTCTGGCCAGCGTGGAGATCACGGTGCTCGGCGGGGGCACGTCGTTGATTGGCGGGACGAAGAAAGCCACGGTGCTGCGCGAGGAGGCGCTGGAGCTGGCGTTGGACGGCTTTCTCCCGTTCTGCGCGCTGGACGAAAAGCCGCAGGAGGATCAGAAAAGCCTGTTCCGCGAGATCGGGCTGCCGTATGTGAGTGACCCGGCGATCACGCGCCACCTGGCTGCCTTTCTGCAGTCGTCTCAGTCTCCGGCGCCGGGCGCGATTCTGTTCAATGGGGGCTTTTTCATCCCCGAGATTCTGAGGGCGCGTGTGACCGACGTGGTGGAGTCCTGGTATGGCCAGCGCCCGCTGGTTTTTGAGAACAACGACCTGGATCTGGCCGTGGCCGTGGGCGCTTCCTACTATTCGTACGTGCGGGGCACCGGCAGCGGCGTGCTGGTTCGCGGCGGGTTGCCGCGCGCCTACTTCCTGGGCGTGGAGGCGCCGGGCCAGGAGACGCTCAAGACGGTCTGCCTGGTGCCGCGCGGAGCGGAGGAGGGTTCGACGCTCTCTCTGGATCTGGAGAACCTGCAACTGGTCGCCAACAAACCGGTGAGTTTCCGGCTCTATTCGTCACTCGTGCGGACTGAGGAGCAGGTGGGCGACATGGTGGAGTTCCCAGCCACGGACCTGGGCGGGGCGCTCCACGAGCACGCACCGCTGGAGGCGGTGATCCGGTTCGGCAAGAAGGCCGAAGAGCGGCTGGTTCCAGTGAAGCTAGGCGCGCATTTGACGGAGTTGGGCACGCTGGAGATCTGGGCCGAATCCAAGATCAGCGACCACCGCTGGCGGCTCCAGTTTGAGCTGCGCAAGCCGGTGCTGGCCGAGCAGATCAAGCGGGCGCGGCCGGTGGCGGTAATCAGCGCCGAGGCGGTCGCCGCCGCCCAGCAGGCCGTCCGCGACGTGTTCCAGCTCGGCACATTGACGCCGGAAGAGCTGCCGGCCAAATTGGAGCAGACCCTTGCCCTGGGACGGAATTCCTGGCCGCTGGAGGTAATCCGCAAACTGGCGGACACGTTCCTGGAGTTGAATGAAGGCAGGCGGCGGTCAGCCGCGCATGAAGTGCGATGGCTCAACCTGGCTGGACTTTGCCTGCGGCCGGGGTTCGGTCACGCTGGCGACGACTACCGGATCGAGTTGGCCCGGCGGGTCTGGGCGCAGGGGCCCGCCTTCGGCAACAAGCCCGAGAATGAGACGCAGTGGTGGATCTTCTGGGGCCGGGTGGCCGGTGGGCTCAACAAGAACCAGCAGGCAGACGTATTCCAGCGCGTGGCCTACGCGTTGTTGCCGAAGGGCAAGCCACAGCGCCTGAACTCCAGCCTGGAGCGCGAGATGTGGCGTTGCGCAGCGTCTTTGGAACTGCTACCGGCCGGGACGCGGACGGACCTCGGCAATGCGCTGGTGAAGCGGCTGCGCGTGGCCGGCAACGCGAGCGACTTATGGTGTGTGGCGCGGCTCGGCGCGCGGAAGCTCTTCTATGGCCCCACCAATCAGGTGCTGCCTGCGGCCGTGGCCGCCCGCTGGGTGGATAGTTTGGCCCAGGTCAAAGGCGCCGAGGAGTGCCTGGCCCGGTTGGGCCAGATTACTGGCGACGGAACACGGGACCTGCCGCCGACGGCTCAGGAGATGCTGCGGCGGATTCTGGCAGGCTCGCCCGAACTGCTGGCCCTGCTGGAAGGCGAGGGCGCCAGCGATCTGGATTCCATGGCGCGAGTGTTTGGCGAGGAGTTGCCTTCGGGCCTGGTGATCCAGTGAACGAGCGGGCCCTCATCCAGGCCATTCGACGGTATACGGCGAACGCCCGCCCCGATGAGGATCTGATCGCGGGCATCGGCGACGACTGCGCGGTGGTGCGGCCGCGGCGGGGAGAAGACCTCCTATTTACTACGGACTTCGTCATCGAGGACGTGCACTTCCAGCGGGCCCGCCAGAGCGGCGTGGAGACGGGCTATCGGGCTCTGGCGCGCGGGCTTTCCGATATTGCGGCCATGGGCGGCGAACCGCGGTATGCCCTGATCTCACTGGCGTTGGCGCCCTGGGCGTGCCAGAACTACGTGCGGGATCTTTATCGCGGATTCTCGAAGCTCAGCGAGCGCTTCGGTGTGCGGATCATCGGTGGTGACGTGACGCGGACCGGGAAGCTGATTATCGATGTGGTGGTGATCGGAGCCGTGCCGTGCGGCAAGGCGCTGCGGCGGAACGGGGCGCGCAGCGGAGATCGGATTTACGTCTCGGGCGCGCTGGGTGGAGCGGCGGCCAGCGGGTACCGGCTTCGGCCGGAGCCGCGCGTGGCGCTGGGCCTGCAACTGCGCGGCAAGGCGACGGCGTGCATGGATCTCTCCGACGGGCTGGCGCTGGACCTGCATCGCCTCTGCCTGGAGTCCGGCGTCTCCGCGGAGTTGGTGAGCCCGCTGCCCGTGGCGCGCCGGGCGACCCTGGAACAGGCGATCTGCGGGGGCGAGGACTACGAGTTGCTCTGCACGCTGCCGCCGCGCCGGAAGCCGCCACCCGGACTGATCGCCATCGGCCGGGTTGCGGCCGGCAAACCGGGCCTGATCAAACTGGACGGCACGCCACTGGAACCCCGGGGCTGGGATCCGATCTGACGGCGGCACCACTTGCCGGGCTGGATGGCCGCCTACGAGAGTGCGGCAGGGCGGACGTCTTTGGCGAGGTCCGTCGCCGCCAGGGGGGCGCACAAGGCGGGTTGCGAACCGCAGGGCGGAGGGTGGGCACAACGAACGCGGATGGTGAAACGGAAGGTGCTGCCGGCGCCGGGCTGGCTCACCACGTCGATCTGGCCACCCATCATTGAGATCAGGCGGGCGGAGATGGCGAGACCCAGGCCCGTGCCACCGTAGCGGCGGGTGACGGATCCGTCGGCTTGACGAAACGCCTCGAAGATGAGTTTCTGCTGGTCCAGCGGGATTCCGATGCCGGTGTCGGCGACTTCAAAGTGGAGGATGCAGTGGCCGGATTGGACCGGATCACCGTGGACACGGAGTTGCACCGAGCCAGCGCCGGTGAACTTCACCGCGTTGCCGAGCAGGTTGAGGAGTACCTGACGCAGGCGGGCGCTGTCGCTGCCAATGATAGCGGGTGTCGTTTCGTCCACAAAACAGAGCAGTTCGAGTTCTTTTTCGGCGGCACGGCCCGCAAGTGTACGCGCAGCTTGCTGGACGGTGTCTCGAACAGAGAACTCCTCATCGCTGACCTCCATGAAGCCGGCCTCGATCTTGGAAAGGTCCAAAATGTCGTTGAGGAGATGCATCAGGCTTTCGGCGGCGTGCTTGACGGTATCGAGATAGTCCCGCTGCTCGTCGTTAAGCTCAGTGTCCAGCGTCAACT
>JBBQLF010000182.1:0-7991 GCA_038327695.1 Bryobacterales bacterium | reverse complement strand
ATTGGAGCCGATCAAATCAGCGCCGAGGCCCAGTTCGTTGATTAGCTCATTGGCGGCCGGCTTGGCGGAGAGAAAACTATCGGGGCCGCCTTCGAGCACGCAGCCTTCGACAGTCTCAGTTTGGATGACGCCACCGAGTCTGGAGCCGGCGTCGATCAACGTGACGGCCCGGCCCGCCTTCACCAGTTCGTAGGCGGCCGATAGACCCGTGATGCCGCCGCCGATGACGACCGTCCGCACGTTACGGTTTGAACTCGCGGACCATTTGGACGACAGCCTTGACGTTTTCCACGGGGGTTTCGGGCAGAATGCCGTGGCCCAGATTGAAGATGTGGCCCGGCCGGGTGCCCGTCCGCTTCAGCAACTCGTGAACCTTGGCCTTGAGCTCCGGCAGCGGCGCGAACAGCGCGGCTGGATCCAGGTTGCCCTGAATGGCCGAGCGGTAGCTGATGTCCATCCACGCCTGATCGATGTTCATCCGCCAGTCCACGCCCATGACGTCTCCGCCGGCGGCGTGCAGTTCCCGGAAGTAGCCGGCAACGCCGGTGCCGAAGTGGATCACAGGGACGCCGGTGGAGCGGATCCGCTCGATCAGGGCGCGAGAGTAGGGCGCCACGTAGCGCACGTAGTCGTCGGCGCCCAAAGCGCCCACCCAGGAATCGAATACCTGGATGGCGCGGGCGCCAGCAGCTACCTGGAGCATCGCAAACGGCCCCAACACGTCCACCAGCTTGCCCATAAGGCGGCGCCACAGAGTCTCGTCCCGGTACATCAACGCCTTCGTGTTGATGAAGTTGCGGGACGCTCCGCCCTCAATCATGTAGCTGGCCATGGTGAACGGCGCACCCACAAACCCGATGACCGGCACTTTGCCGGCCAGCGCGGTGCTGACCATCTTGATGGACTCACCGACGTAGCCGAGATCGTCCGTATTGGAAGTGGAGAGCGTGTCCACATCGTGCGAGGTGCGCACGGGGTTGGAGATCACCGGACCCTCACCGGCCACGAATTTCAGATGCAGTCCCATCGGTTCAACCGGCAGGAGGAGATCCGCGAAGATGATGGCGGCATCCACATCGAGGATTTCGACCGGTTGAAGCGTGACCTGGGCGGCCAGGTCCGGCCGCTTGCAGATCTCCAGGATGGAGTGTTTGGCCCGTACCTCGCGATACTGCTTCATGTATCTGCCCGCCTGGCGCATGAACCATACCGGGCGCACGTCCGTGGGACGGCGGCGGCAGGCATCCAGGAACCGGCTGCTCATGGGAGGAACTCGCATGCGATCTCCGATCTGTCTTCGCACAGGAAGACTTGAAACGACTTCGGCTTGTGCTGGGCGGCCCATTGCCGGCCCAGAATAAAGTAGGGCTTGGTCCAGACCTCGCTGTCGAGCGTTCTGGGCGCGATCACCGATACCGCCAACATGCCCCGTGCCGGGGCACCCGTGCGCGGGTCCATGATGTGGCTGTAGGTGGTGCCGCCGGCAACGAAGAACTTCTCGGTATTGCCGGACGTGGACATGGAGTTGTCCTTGAGATAATACTCCGCCGCCACCTTGCGGGTATCACGGGGATCGGGTATGGTCACCCTCCAGCCGCGCGGCTCATCGGGCGGCGTGCCGATGGCGTAAATGCTGGAACGGCCCGCCGAGATGACCCCGCTGGTGATCCCTTTCTTGCGGAGGATGGCAGCCATGCAGTCCACGGCATAGCCCTTGCCGATGCCGCCGGGATCGAGTTCCACCGGGGCGTCAAAGCGCACGGTGCGCGCCTTCGGGTCCAGGAGAATGTGCTGCCAGCCCACGCGGCTCATGGCCGTGCGGATCTCGGCGCGGTGGGGGATCCGGCCGTCTGCCTTGTAGAATCCCCAGATTTTCATGAGCGGCCCCACGGTGATGTCGAAAGCGCCTTCGCTTTGACGGCTATACTCCACGCATTGCTGGAGCAAGCGAAAAAGCTCCTCGGAGGCAGGGGCGGCGCGCTTGGCCGCTTCGCGGTTCAGCACCGACAACTCGCTGTCCTGGCGATAGTTAGACAACAGCAAGTCCAGCCGCTGCGTCTCATCAAAGGCATCGTCCATAGCCGCGTCCAGCCGCCAGCGGTCTGTCCCATAGACGGCGATGGTGTAGGTGGTGCCCATGGCGTCCATTGAACGCTCCAGGCGCAGTGTGGCTGCCGGTGGATTCGCGGCCGCCAGTGAGGCGGTCAGCGATACCAGGAAGAATGGGGCAAGTAGCAGCACGGCGTTGGCAAGGACACGCCGCGTGGCGCGCCTGATTTTAGCCTACAACCGACCCTGCCGTGGGAGCAAGAAAACACTCTATTTTCCTATGGATCAGTAGGATGAGCGGCCCGGAGCGCGTCAAATATGGGCCCAAACGCCCTTTCCTGTTGCGCTTTCGGCGGGTTTTGCGCTATTGGGGCCGGAGCGGCAGTTACTGGCCCCGGCCCGGGCCCGCCCAACTATTCAGAGCGCGATGCAGGTCAGCGAGGTCAACCGGCTTGGAGAGAAAATCGTCCATGCCGGCCGCCAGGCAGCGCTCCCTGTCCCCCTTCAACGCTGATGCCGTCAGCGCAATGATGGGCGTCCTTGGGAGGCCCTGCTCCCGCTTCCGGATCTCCGCAGTGGTCTGGTATCCATCGATGCCTGGCATCTGGCAGTCCATCAGGACGGCGTCAAAGCGCCCTGATTCCCATGCCCGGAGAGCGGCCTCCCCGTCGGCCGCCGTGGTGACCCGGTAGCCTGCTTTTTCCACCATCCTCGTAGCGATCCGCTGGTTGACCAGGTTGTCCTCCACCAGCAGAATGGACGCTCCCTGGGCCGCCGCCGCCGGCCTGACCTCCACGATGGCTTGCTTCGGCGCAGGCTCGTCAGAGGCGGCAGGCAGTGGCAGCGTGAACCAGAATACGGAGCCCCCACCATCCCGGCTTCGCATGCCAATCCCGCCGCCCATGAGAACCACCAGGTCTCTGGAGATGGCCAGCCCCAAGCCACTGCCACCAAAGCGCTTGGAGATTGTTTCGTCGGCCTGCGAGAACTTCCGGAAGAGCAACTTCCGGCTCTCCTCCGCCACGCCGATACCAGTATCCCGTACCTCTACCCGCAACTCGCCGGGTTGCCTCTCCACCCGGACGACCACCTCACCTGAGTCTGTGAACTTCAGCGCGTTGGCCACCAGATTCGTCAACACCTGCCGGAACCGCGCCCCATCGGTCTGCACCCGCTCCGGAAGCCCCTCCAGACCTTCACAACGCAACCCGATTCCCTTGGCGCGTGCCTGCAACTCGAAGACCCGGGTTGTCTCCAGGACCAACGACCGCAGGTCCGTCCACTCGGCATGCACCTTCAGTTGGCCGCCCTCCACCTGCGCCAAGTCCAGTACATCGTTGACCATGCCCAGAAGCACGCGGCCCGATCCCATCATGAGAGTCAGGTATTCCTGCTGCTCTGCGGTCAGGTGGGTGCTGTCCAGCAGTTGCCCCAACCCGAGGATGCCATTCAAGGGCGTCCGGATCTCATGGCTGATGTTGGCCACAAAGTGCGACTTGGCCGCGCTGGCCTGCAGAGCCGCCTTCTGGGCGTGCCGGAACCGGACCAGCAGGAGAAGCAGCGCCAGAATCAGCGCCACCAGTCCAGCCGTCAGCCAGTGCGATAAGTGGATGGCCGATCTCGCCTGCATCTCCCGGTAAATAGTCTCCGCTTCGCCACTGTAGTAGTAGTTCCACTTCCGGAGGAGACGTGCCATCGTCCCGTCTGCCTGCATCGTGCCGATTTCGGCACGCAAGCGGTCCGCCACAGCCTCATTGCCCTTTGTGGCCGCAATCGAAAGGTCCGCCGAAGGTACATCCAGCCCCAGCGTGTAGAAGACGGCGCCTTCGCACCCCGGCGGCCTGTTCAGAGCCAGATGTTGTGCGGTCCGCGCCTCGAGGGAGGCCCCATCCACTTGCCCGGTGCAGACCGCCGCCAGGGCCTTCTCCCTGGACGGAAACCCTACAATTTGGGCGCCCGGAAACGCCTGCGCACTCAGGCGGCGCGCCAGCGGAGCGCCGAGGATGCCCACCTTGCCCATCCACCCGGGCTTGGTTCCGAAATTCGGGTCGAGCGACAGTGCCACATACGCGTTGCGCAGGTACGGCTGCGTGAAGTAGACGTCCGGCCACACGGCAGGCTGCGCCGCCACCAACGGCCAAAGGTCCACCGCCTTGGCCTTCAGCGCCCGGGTGGGTCCATCGGGCCTGAGGCGCCACTCCAGCCTCACGCCGCTCCGCCGCGCCGCCTCCTGGATTACGCCGCCCACCATCCCGCCGGCCTCACCGCGGTCCGTCAGGAAGTGGTAGGGAAACGCATTGTCAGTGCCGATGACGTAAACGCGGTCAGCCGGCTGGGCGTCGCTCCGCCACACGGCACCGCCCACCGCCAGGACCAGCGCGGCAGCGCCACCGATCCAAGAAATACGCCGAGTGAGTATCGCATTGACTCCGATGATCATGAAACCGTCATCCTGGGCCTGCTCCTCATATCGGCGGGGCGGGCCCGGCCCTGTAGATCATTTTCCGGGTGCGCGACATGAAAGTGGAGTGGTCCGTACCCAATCAGAGCCGCGACCGTAAGGAAGCGTTAGATTCTTACCCGCTCGATCTTTGAGAGAACCTGTCAAACAACGATGTAACGGGGGTTGTAACGTCGTCGAATGTGCTGATTCTGCGGGGATTTCAAGGGGCAGCGCCCCTTGGCTAGAATTGGGTACTCATACGCTAGGATTTCCTCGATTGGCCGGGCATTTCCTGACTCCTCCACTTTCAAGTCGCGCGCCCCAATTTTTCTGCCTATCTCCGAACGGGCCCGGCCGCGGCGTACCATGAAGTGATGGAGTTGCACACGGACGTACGCATTTCTGCGGAGGACTACATCGAACTGCTCAACGCCTCCACGCTCGGCGAGCGCCGCCCGGTCCACGATCCGGAGGCCATTTCGGCGATGCTGCTGCACGCCAACCTGCTGGTGACCGCGTGGCAGGACGAGCTTCTGGTGGGCGCCTCGCGCTGCTTGACGGACTTCCGCTACGTCACCTACTGCTCAGACCTGTGCGTGCGGTCTTCCCACCAGCGGCTCGGCATCGGCCGGGCGCTGCTTCGCAAGACGATGGAGGCCGCTCCTTGCCGCCTGGTGCTTCTCTCCGCTCCCAAAGCGGTGGACTACTATCCGCACATCGGCTTTACTCAACACCCCTCCGCCTGGACTGTCCTGCCGGGGGATCTGGCCTGAAATGGGTTTTGCACTCTGGGTGGACGGTGACACCGCCATTGCCCAAGGCACGCACGAGTACCGGCCCATGGGGTGCGCCGTGGCCGCCGCCGGCTCTGTGTTCACGGCGCGCGACTTTAACCGGCGGCGGCCGGCCCCGTCGCGCTATGCCGCGCGCTTTGCAGGCCTGTTTGCCTCGCTGGGCGAAATGAACCACTGGCTCGGAAAACGGGCCCGCCGCAAAGGGCGTTCACACGTCTACGAGATAAATTTCCAGTACCGTCCAAGTCGAATCATTCCACAGTTTTAGCCGCTCCTTCCCCACCGGGTCCCAACGCATCCGAGGCCGTTTTCTTGCGCGCCGGGTGTAGGCTGGTTCTGTGTTTCTTTGCCGGGCTCCACGCCATGTCGTGGGGCCCATTTTTTTGGACAACCATCTTCATGAACACCCTCGCTCTGTCCGAAACTCTGTCCACACTTAGCGATGGCTGCATCCTGAGAGCCAGCGCCGGTCTCGATGTTCGCCTGGCAACCCACGTACCGGTCGCCTTCGATGTCCACTGGCTCCGTTCCCAGGGCGGCTTCCTGCTGGGCACCACCGGCATTCGTGTGGACGCCGCCGCCGAAGCGGCCATCTCAATCTCCTATTCAGGCCCCTGCCTGGCCACCGTTCAACGGCAGGATCGTGCGGGGGCGCCCTGGCTCCGCCTCAGCCTGGAGAGCGGCCCATCTCCTGCGGCGGCGCCCCGGGTCTCCGTTCGGGCGGCACTGGCGGCCGCTGATCGAGGCGATCCTGTGTGCCTGGCTCTCACCGGCCAGCACCCCATCCAACGCCTGCGAGAAGTCTTCCAGGGAGTAGGCGGCCCTCTGTTCAGCACCTGCGCTCACGAATCCGGCGTGCCCACTGTCCAACTGGCGGCCCTGGCGGCCCTGTGGCCCACCGTCAGCGCCAGTACGGAATCGGCCCTCTGCAAGGCTGCCCTGGATCCGGCCCAGTTCGCCGCCATCGCCAGCACCGCCAGTTGGCTCGCTACCGAATGCACCGCAGCGCCGGCGCTGCAGCAGCGCTTCCTGGCTGCGGCGAGCGGCGCCGGTGTTCCGGCCCCGCCTCTGCTGCTGGAATGGCTGGAAGCGCTGACCGGCGCACCGGCTTGCAGGCTGCTGCCGGACTCCTCGTTCGTGCGCGCCACGCAGGCGGCCCGCGCCATGGCCCCGCTCTTCCATCAGCCCGGACTGGCTGCCACTGTCCGTTACATCCTCGACACACAGGCGGCCGAGCCTTGCAAGGACGCGGACTACGAGTGCGAATTCGCGCAGCGGCTGTACGACGCCACCGGCGCCGCCCTGGCTCAGGCCGTCCGGGCCGAACTGAGCCCGAGCCTGCGGGGCGAAGCCCAGCGGGGGACCCTGCTGGATGCCTCCTTCCGCATGGACGAGCCTGGAGTGGACCTGTACCGGCAAGCCCTCAACGGCGACCTGACGCCGGTATTTGAGGCCGCCTCGCCATCGGTGGAAGTTCACGCCACACTGCTTCCGCCGTGCCAACCCCAGCGACGGGTATTCGAGGTCCATCTGCCATCGATTCTCTCCGCCTCGCTGGAGAACGAGCGGTTTTCGCTGGCGCAGATGGAGATCAGCGCCCAGGCCACCGGCCGACTGGCTGTCGTCCGAGCCCCGGCCCGCGACGTGGCCCGCAGGACAGTCCGCCTCCCCGTGCAAGATGTGCAGCAGATCCGCATGATCATCGCCGCGATGCTGGCGTCTCAGGACGGGGCACCGGTCAATGACAACTACTCGCTGACGTTTGCCGACGTGCGCGAACTGCGGCCCGGCCAGGACCAGGAACAATATCGCCAAGTCCTTTCCGCCTACGGAGCCGGAGACGTCCACCTGCCGGAGGGGCCGGCCCGGGCCAGGCTGACCGTCTCATTGCCAGGCTCCGCGGTCCAAGCCTGGACGCAGGTGCCGCTGGCTTGCACTGAAACGCTTACGCCGGTGCTGCGCCGAGTTTCCCTCGCCTTGCAGGCTACGCTGCGGCGCTGGCTGCCGGTGCTCTACCTGGAGGAGGTGGACGGCTACGAGGCGCCAGGTGTCGTTCTCCCCCTGCTTGCCTACCAGCTATCCCGGCCCTTCGCCCGGGCCGATCTCCACCAATTCACCTATGACCCGCTGAGCGGTGCCTCCGTCCTCAGCGCGCTGAACTCCGCCGCCCCGCGCTTGGCGGAACCGCTGACCCGGATTCATGCCAGGCTCACCGCAGCCGGGCAGCACAGGCTGGCCGCGTGCTACGATCCCGAGACGTTGCCCCGGATCCTGCGAAAAATCGCCAAAGAGAGGCGGTACTTTGCGGCGCTTCTGGACGCCGATTCCTTCGTGATTGAGCAATTTCTGTCTCTGGCGCGTTATAGCCGCCAGCTGGCCACGATGGCCGCCAGAAACCCGAAGAGCGCCGCGCGCGATCTCAATGCCCTCACCAACGCCTTTAGTGAGGTATTCCATCGCCGGTTGTCGCGGCTTTTCGCCAAGCAGGACTTCACACAGCTCGGCTCCATGCTGCTGATTGAAGCCACCGCGGCGCTGGCCGGCCGGCGGGATTCGCTGCAAACCAGCTTCACCATCGAACCGGTGGATGGATCGCCGGAGCCGGCGTGCTAGCCCCGGCCGGCCGACGGGATGCGCTTCAAACCAGCTTCACCATCGAACCGGTGGATGGATCGCCGGAGCCGGCGTGCTAGCCCAGGCCGGCC
>JBBQLF010000181.1:0-8014 GCA_038327695.1 Bryobacterales bacterium | reverse complement strand
CCGTCCACCCGCACATAGGATCCGCCGCGGTAGTACTCAATCAGCGGCGCGGTGCTCCGCTCATAGGAAACCAACCGGTTCCGGACCGTGTCTTCGCAGTCGTCGGCGCGTTGCTGCAACTCGACGTGGCAGTCATCGCACTGGCCCGCTTCCTTCGGCGGATGGCTGGCCACGTTGTAGATGTTGCCACACTGCGGGCAGGAGCGGCGATTGCAGGTGCGGGCAATCAGCAGGTCCGAAGGCACGTCGATGTGCACCACGGTCGGCTGGGGCACTTGCAACTCCTGCACCAGCGACGAGAGGAAATTGGCCTGCTCCACGGTGCGCGGATATCCGTCCAGCATGAATCCGTTGGCGCAGTCGGCCTGGCTCAGCCGCGAGCGCACAATCTTGTTCACCAGTTCATCGCTCAACAGCCCACCGGTGATCGTGACGCCGGCCGCGATCCGACCCAGCTCACTACCAGCCTTGATCTCGCCGCGGATCATCTCACCGGTCGAGATCGCCGGAATGTTGCATTCCTTGGCCAGGCGTTCCGCCTGGGTGCCCTTGCCGCAGCCCGGAGGGCCAAGCAGCAGGAGGATGCGCGTGGATGCTGGTGCGACCGTGGGGTTTTCTGTGACGCTCGTCATCTGTACCTCTGACAGTAGTCTATCGTTTCGTCCATATTCCAGTCAATCAGGCCTGAATGACTCAGGCCTGATTGACTCAGGAAAAGTACGGCAGGCGCTGCAACGCGGTAGCCAGCAACTCCGGCTCAACCAACAGGCTGGCAATCAGGAACGCCCCGCGCTCGAAATCGTAGAAAAACCCGGGCTGCAATTGGACATGATAACTCTCCAGTGCCGACATCACCCACTCTTCCTCGCTGTGAAATCGCGGCGCCTCCAGGATGGCGCACCAGCCCCCGGCCGACGCCAGGACCCGCCAGCCGCTCTCCGCCGAAATCGCCTGCATCCAGGAGTCCCGGTTGGCGCGAGTTCGCGTCCGAATCCCGTCCTGGATCCACGGTGTCAGCTCCAGCCAGCGGGCGGCCGCATGCTGGATGGGCGCGCTGACCGGCAGATAGGAATCGGCGATCCACTCCAGCCGCGCCAGGGCCTCCCGGCGCAACCCCTCCGGCCCGGCGGCGTGCATCCAGCCCAGCTTCATCTGCGGCAGACCCGCTACTTTCGACAGGCCGCTCAGCGTGAATGTCAAAGCCAGGTGCGGGCCCTCCAGCGACGAAACACGCCGCGCATCGGCCTGCCACGGGTAATCGAAAAACACCTCATCGGAGATTACCGCCAGCCCACGCACGGCGGCCAACTCCTGCAGCCGCAGCCACTCGGACCGGCTCAGGTACGTACCCGTCGGATTGTTCGGATTGACCACCACAATCGCCCGTGTGCGCTCATTCACGCGCGACTCCACCGCGCCGATGTCGATCCCCCAGCCCAGCTCCTCCGCCAGCGAATACTGCCGCACCTCCACGCCCTCCAACTCCGCCAGGCACTCAAACAGCGGGTAGGAAGGGCGCGGCGTCAGCACATTGTCGCCCGGGTTGCACAGCAGCTTGAACAACCAGCCGTAGGCCTCGCTGGTGCTGCCGGCCAGGATGATCTGGTCCGGATGCGCCGTCGCACCCTGTCCGCCATGCCACGCGGCAATCGCCTCGCGTGCCGCCGGCAGTCCTTGCGGTGTGGGCTCGTAGGTCAGCGCCGCCGGCTCAGACAATGCCGCCAGGATCTCCTCGCGCGGATACGGCAAGTGGACCCGCGTCGGATTCGAGACGGTCAGATCGATCAGCGGCGCTCCGGCGGCGCGCAGCCCGTCCAGCGTCAGACTCAGCCGGTTCGGCTCCAGGCTCGCCGGAGTGCGCCGGGAAAACACCCTTACGCCTCCGCGACAACCGGGTTGCGCAGCTCGCCCAGCCCTTGGATCGTCACCACCATCTCGTCGCCCGGCCGCAGCCACCGCGGCGGCTTCTTCGAGAAGCCCACGCCCGCCGGCGTGCCCGTGGTGATGATGTCGCCCGGCTCCAGCGTGAAGGCGCTGGAGAGGAACTCGATCAGCGCCGGAATGCCGAATATCAGGTGCCGCGTGTTGGAGTCCTGCATCGTCTCGCCGTTGATCGTCAGCCGGATGTCCAGGTTGTGCGGATCCTCGATCTCGTCGGCCGTCGTCAGCCACGGGCCGCACGGCGCAAAGGTGTCGAACGTCTTGCCCATCAGCCACTGCGACGTCGCCAGCTGGAAGTCCCGCGCGCTCACGTCGTTCAGGCACATGTAGCCGAACACGTGCTCGCGCCACCGGTCCCCCGCAATGTGGCGGCCGCCGGTGCCGATGACGAAGGCAAACTCCGCCTCGTAGTCCGGCTTGCTGGAGTTCTTCGGCAGGATCACCGGCCCCCCCGGCCCGGTGATGGCCGTGTTGAACTTGCTGAAGATGGTGGGCACCAACGGGATCTCCATCTGCGCCTCCGCCGCGTGATCGCGGTAGTTCAGCCCCACGCAGATCAACTTCGGCGGCCGCTGAATCGGGGCGAGCAGAACCACCCGGTCCAGGGCCCGGCCCGCCTCGGCCGGCACCCCTCGCAGGTAGCGCTCAATCGACGCCCGCGCCGCCGCGCCACCCGCAATCACGCTTAGCAGATCGCCAAATCCGGCCGGTTGCACACTGAACACCCGATCATCGACGACGACGCCGGCCAGCGCCACTTCGCCAGGGCTCATGTAGGTCACCAAACGCATAGTTCGATTATGGCGCGATTATGGCGCGATTATGGCGCGATTATGGCGCGTTGCCGCCGGTGCCATCACTCCACGTATAATTCACGAGGAGTGACCCATACCGCCATGAAACGCATGCTGACCCTCTTGCCCCTGGCCGCCGCGCTCTTGCTGGCCGCCCCGCCCGCGCCGGACGCCGCCAAAGCCGGCATGGACGCCACCCAGCTCCAGCGGATCGCCCCGCGTATGAAGGCCATGGCCACCGAGCAGGCCGTCAGCGGCGCCGTCACGCTCGTCATGCGCAAAGGAACGCTCGCGCACCTGGAGGTCGCCGGCTGGCAGGATCTCGAAGCCAAAAAGCCCATGCGCCCAGACACCATCTTCCAAATCATGTCCATGACCAAGCCGGTCACCGGCGTTGCCATCATGCTGCTCGTCGAAGAAGGCAAGGTCCGCCTCGGCGATCCCGTCGAGAAGATCCTGCCCGAATTCCGCGGCCAAATGCTGAGAGGCTCCGATGCCGCCGGCCTCGTCACGCTCAAAAAACCAGCCCGCCCCATCACCGTGCGCGACCTCATGACCCACACCTCCGGCATGGGGCCGGCCGCGCCCGGCATCGCCGCCATCATGGTCACCATGGACCGCACCCTGGCCGACGCCTGCCTCATCTACTCCCAGCAGCCGCTCGAGTTTGAGCCCGGCACCAAGTGGCAATACGCCAACACCGGCATCGCCATACTCGGCCGCATCATTGAAGTCCAGTCCGGCATGGCCTACGAGAAGTTCCTCGAAACGCGCATCTTCCAACCCCTCGGCATGGCGGACTCCCATATCTTCCTCCCCGCCGATAAGCAGCCGCGCGTCGCCCCGGTCTACACGCTGAAGGACGGCAAACTCGTCAAAGCCGGCGCCTCCATTCTGGCCGGCGACCCCATGCTCTACCGCCACGGCTCCAAGTACTCCGGTCCCGAGCACGCCCTCTACTCCACCGCCTGGGATCTGGCCCAGTTCTACCAGATGATGCTGAACGGCGGTTCGCTCAACGGCAAACGCCTCCTCTCGCCCTGGTCGGTAGCAACCATGACCGCCCTCCACACCGGCGACATCCACGCCGGCCACAACCTCGGCACCGGCTTCGGCCTCACCTGGGAGGTCACCAAGGCCAACTCCGGCATGCTCACCGGCCAGAGCATCGGCACCTTCGGCCATGGCGGCGCATTCGGTACCTACGGCTGGGTCGATCCGGACAAGCAACTCGTCGGCGTCTTCATGACCGGCCTGGCCGGCGACGGCAAGCCGGTGCGGGACGCCTTCGTCGGCATGGCCAACGCCGCCGTCCTGGAGGCAGCCAAGTAGTGGGCGCCCACTCTGAGCAAGACGCCTTCGTACTGCTCCAGCGCGCCGCCGCTGCCCAGCAGGATGAGGTGGCGCGCCTGCTCAAGCCCCTAGCCCTCTCGCCCGCCCAGTACAACGTGCTCCGCATCCTCCGTGGCGCCCGCCCGGAACTTCTCTCCTGCAGCGAAATCTCCAACCGCCTCATCGCCCGGGATCCGGATCTCACCCGCCTGCTCGATCGCCTCACCCGCCAGGGATGGGTCGAGCGCTCCCGCGGCCAGGCCGACCGCCGCGTCATCCGCACCGGCATCACCGCCGAAGGCCTCGCCCTCCTGAAATCCCTCGACTCCGCCGTGGCCGATCTCCACCGCCGCCAGTTCGCCGGCCTGGGCCGCAAGCAGATCGCCGCCCTCGCCAAACTGCTCGATCAACTCACCTGAATCCCGCCGCCGCCCCTGCAACTCGCGAGCCCAGGTTGGCAACGGCCCTGATCCACAAACCCTCTCGGATAGCCTCCCTCCCCGGTTCGGCCCGCTACTCGCTTGGGCTACCCGCGTTCGTCGCCGGCGGTTCCTGGCCTGCCCGCTCCAGCAGAGTACTTTCCATGGCTGCCCGGATCTCCTCAACGTCGGCAAGATCACGCATCCGTCCCGCCGCAATCTTGGAGGCAATCAGGTCGTCTCTGCAGAGGAAGCACGCCTTGAGTCCGCTCGCCAGGTCGATCACGCTCTCCACACGCCGGTCCCAGGCAGCATCAAATTCAACCCCGCCGATGCTGGGCAGAATATCGATCGCTACCGGCTCCCGGCCAAGACGAATGAACTCCTTTGGGTCGGCCAGATCGTCCACAGCGAGTTCGTCCATCGGAGCGCCAATGACCGCTCTGGCATGGAACCGATCGGCCTTGAAGAATGAATCGGTGTCCTTCGTCGCGCGAGGCTGCCCGTGAAACGTGACCGCGTATCCGCCGGCGATCAGTTCGGGCCCGTCATGAAATAACCATGCCAACCGCTCCGTCGAAAGCGATGCTTCTTGTCCGCCCTGCGGGCGCGGCATTTTCATTACTTCGGGTGACCCGCAGGGCCACACTGGCTTGCTAGCGCGCCCGGCTCACAAACCGCATCCGAAACCACGACCGTGAGGGAGTGGTTGTGCCGAGCTGGCAAGGCTATTCCCTGACGAGTCCCTCCTTAACGTTTTCCGCGTGGAACGCGGATCAGAGGTCCTTGCAGCCTTGCTACACCCAGCGCCACACCTTTCAACGAGTAAGCCGCCGTAGTCAGTTCGGAGACCGCATCCATTCGTTCATGCGCGGGGCGGCTCTGCCAGTACCGGCACTCATCAGCCTTCATTTCCTTCAGGCTGGTATATCGACGAATCGTTTTGTCCATCGGGTGCCCCCGCCACACAATCTCCGTCGCCTCTTCATAGTTTATCTTTGTTTATCCTCTGTGAAACACGCGCGTTCCGGCCCCATGAATCCTTTCCCTTCCCCCCGCATCCAACTATTCGTTACAACGACTATCGTCACAACGACCATAGAAAGGACCCCATGATTGAACTCAGACCCGGCGCCGGACGCGGCACTACCAGCATCGGCTGGCTCGAAAGCAATCACAGCTTCTCCTTCAATCACTACTACGACCCCAAACGCATGGGCTTCCGCAGCCTCCGTGTCATCAACGACGATCTCATCGCACCCGGCGGCAAGTTCGGCCGCCACCCCCACCAGAACATGGAGATCCTGACCTGGGTCCTCCGCGGCAGTGTCGTGCATGAGGACTCCACCGGCGCCCGCGGTGAGATCCGTCCCGGCGACGCCCAGAAGATGTCGGCCGGCACCGGCATGTACCACAGCGAGGCCAACGGCTCGGCCACCGAATCGCTCCACCTGTTGCAGATCTGGATCCAGCCTGAGCGGGAAGGTCTCACACCCGAATACCAGCAGACGCACTTTCCGGCCGCCGAACGCACAGGCCGCCTCCGCCTGATCGCCTCGCGCGACGGCCGCCAAGGCTCGATCGTGATCCACCAGGACGCCGCCATCTACAATGCGCTCCTCACCCCCGGCGCCCGCGTGGAGCAAGCCCTCGACCCGGCCCGCCACATCTGGGTCCAGGTCGCGACGGGCGCCCTCACGCTGAACGGCCACGCCCTCCAGACCGGCGACGCCGCCGCCCTGTCCGGCGAGCCTGCGCTCCAACTGGAGGCGCGCGAACCCGCTGAAGTGCTAGTGTTTGATCTGGCATGACCACGCTCTGGGAGTTTGTGCTCAGGCACGGCTATGGGCTGATGTTCGTGGCGGTACTCATCGAACAGCTCGGGGCCCCCGTCCCCGCTGTGCCAGTGCTGCTCGCCATGGGCGGCCTGGCCGGCCTCGGCTACTACTCGCTCCCGGCGGCCCTCTTCCTCGCCGTCGCGGCCGCCCTGGCCGCGGATCTACTCTGGTTCGAACTCGGCCGCCGGCGCGGGGACTCCATCCTCGCCCTCCTTTGCCGCCTCTCGCTCGAACCCGATACGTGCGTCAGCACCGCCACCCGCAAGTTTGACCGTTGGGGCCCGGCCACCTTGCTCGTCGCCAAGTTCATCCCCGGCATCAGCACCGTGGCCCCGCCGCTGGCAGGCAGCGCCGGCATCTCGCGCTCCCGGTTCCTCCTCTATGACGCGACCGGTGCCCTCCTCTGGGCCGGCGCCTCGCTAGGCACCGGCTACCTCCTGCGCCGCGAAGTCGCCATCGCCACGGACTGGCTCTCCCGATTCGGACTCGGCCTGCTCACCGTGGCCGCCTTGCCGCTGGCCACCTGGATCTCCTACAAGCTCTGGCAGCGCGCCCGCGCCATGCGCCTTCTCCGGATCGGCCGCATTGACTCCGGCGAGCTCAAACAGCGCATCGACGACGGCGCCCTCACCTGGATCATCGATCTCCGCTCGCCCGCCTCCATCCAGCGCTCCGGCGCCCGCCTGCCCGGCGCGCACCTCCTGCATGAAAGTGAAGTCCGCGAACATCTCCGCGACATGCCGGCCGGTGCCCATCTCGTCTTCTATTGTTCGTGACCCAACGAAGCCTCCAGCGCCGGTCTGGCGCTCCGCCTCCAGAAAATGGGCATCCCCCATGTGCGCCCGCTGCACGGCGGCTTCGACGCCTGGCTCGCCAGCGGTTATCCTGTAGAGAGCATCTGAGGGGAACCATGCGCCGATTGCCACTTCTGTTCCTGCTAGCCACGGCTGTCCTCGCCGGCGACGTCCGCCTGGCGTCGGACCCTTTCCCCACAGACCGCCTCACCGTCGCCGATGACTCGCAGAAGACCGGCCGCCGCGTCAACCTCCCGCTGCCTGACTGCGAAGGACGCCTCAGCGATTGTGCCGAACTCGCCCTCATCAACCAGTACGACGGCTTCAATGTCCAGGCCCGCTTGAGCCTGCCCTTCACCGCCCCCATCGATCCCAACACCGTCCGCGACGGCGTCTTCTATCTTTGGCTGGACCCCGCCTGGCCGCGCGAAAACCTGGTCCGCCCCACCGGCACGCTCACTCGCGTCAATCGCGTCGTCTGGAATCCCGCCACTCTCACCCTAACAGCCAAGCCGGACGACGTCCTGGAGCAGGGCCGCCGCTACGCCATCATCGTCACCGGCGCTGTCAGAGACGCCGCCGGCGACGCCATCACGGCGGATCCGTCGTTCCTCGCCTGTGCCAGCCGTGAGACCGATGACCCCTACTGCGCCGCCCTCGCTGCCGCCGTCGAACAGGCGGTGCCCCTGGCCGGCGGCCACCAGATCGTCTCCGCCTCGGTCTTCACCACCATGTCGGCGACGGCCGCCCTGGAATCAGTCCGGGACCGGACCCGCGATCTCGCCACCAACGTCAGCATCGGCCCCACGGTCCCCACGCGCGACCTCCGCTCCCTGATCACCCACGCGCACGTCCGCACCGAAGGCAGTCGCTTCGAGGACGTCCCCTTCCCCGCC
>JBBQLF010000180.1:0-8017 GCA_038327695.1 Bryobacterales bacterium | reverse complement strand
AGGCGCACGGCATCGGAGCCCGGCACTACCGCCGTGATTCGCTCGACCAGAACTTCGACACCTACTCGATTGAATATGGCTTTGCCGACGGCACGAAACTGTTCTTCGGCGGGCGCTACATCCCGGGTTGCCGGGAGGAGTTCGCCAGCTATGCGCACGGCACAAAGGGATCGGCGGTGATCTCCACCTTCATGCACACGCCGGGCAGACCGCGCATCTACAAGGGCCACTCGATTCCGCGAGTCGAGAACAAAACCGAACTGGCGCGCGCCGAGGACCCGAATGCCGCCTGGATCTATCCTCAACCGGAATTGAATCCGTATCAGTTGGAGTGGGACGACCTGATGGAGGCGATCCGCAACGACAAGCCGTACAACGAGGTGCGGCGCGGCGCCGAAGCCAGCCTGGTGGCGTCCATGGGCCGGATGGCGGCGCACACGGGACAGATCGTGACCTTTGATCAGATGCTGAACCACCCGCATGAGTTCGCGCCGGACGTGGACAAGCTGACGATGGACGGTCCGGCGCCGGTCATGCCGGGCGCTGACGGCAAGTACCCGGTGCCGGAGCCGGGCATCAAGACGGATCGGGAGTACTGATCCGCGCTAGCGGCGCACCGTCGCCGCCAGCACCTCCCGGGTGGCGGTCCAATCCGGGCCCGCCATCACTGCGTCGATCTTGGCCCACACGCGCGCCCGCAGGGCCTCCGGCAGCGCCCGGAAGCCCTCGGAGTCAATCAGGAAGCTACACCGGTACTTGAACAGCCGGGTCTCCAGATCAAACTCCCGCAGCGCACCGCGCGCGCTGAATTCCTTAGCAAACCCGGATGTCCCGCGGACCGGACTCTCCAGCCGCGGCTCATCCAGAAACAGCAGATAGCGCACGAGGATCTCGGCCGCGTTCTCGATCCGCCGCGTCGTCGATTCGCTCATCTCTCCCGCCGGCCGGCCCAAGGCCTTGTTCATCTCGCCCTGCAGCGTCAACCCAGCCCGCACTTCGTAGCCGGCGCGCGTGAACAGGTTGTGCAGTTTCGTCTGATGCTCCAGCACCATCAGCGCCACAATGTCGCTGTGCGGGGCAAGGTACGGCCGCGTATCCACCAGCCCCTGCAAGCTCATCACATTCGCACCCGCCTCGCGATCCAGCGCCTCCGGACGGCCCGGGTCGCGCACCACCACGTTGCCCATGTGGCGGGCCCGCCCATGGGAGCCGGTCACATACCACCCGCCCCATCGCTCTGAGAAGGGGCTCCGGTGATCGGTCACAAACGACCCCACGGTCCCCAAAGGAAACCCCGCCGTGTCAGGGTAGACGGAGCGGACCAGGTGACCGGGGATCCCGGTTGTGTTCGGCGACACGTGGCAGCCCAGGCACCCATCGCCCCGCTCGATCCGCGGCTTAGCCACACGCTTCTGCTCCAGCGTGTAGAAGAACGCGCCGCGAGCCGGATCGGCCGCCGACAACTCCAGCACCGGCCCCGCCGGCACATAACCGGCATAGGCCGAATCGGAGAAATAGACCGCCCGCGGAGCCGCGGGCGTGATCAGCGGGGCCTGGAAACTGGTCTTGGAAAAAACCAGCCCCTGCGACGAGACCGGGATCTTCAACGCCTTCAGCACAGCGGGCAGATAGCCACGCGCGGCGTCCCATTCCAATTTCACCGCGCCGCTCTCCATGGCGGCCTGCAAGCGGGCGATGGGATCGTCCTTGGCCGGCCCAGGATAGCCCAACGCCGCCTCGCCAAGCGGCACCGTATAGGACCCTCGGTAGTCAGGCGGCTGCGCCTGCGCCACCAGCAGCAGCGCCAAGGCCGCGCGGATCATGCCTCCCTCCGCGTCATGAACGAGCGGATGCCGTAGATCATCAGAGCCCCCACCATCAAGTACACCACCGAACTGGCGCTGATGGACGCGCTCATCCCGTAAGTCTGCGCGGCAAATCCGATGGCCACCGGCGCCACGCTGCCGCCGAGCCAGCCGATGGAGTTCATCAGCCCCAGCGCCGTCGCCCGCTGTTCCGGTTTGACCACGTCGTACAGGGAGGCCCAGATATTGGCGTCATAGAGCCCCTTGGAGAATCCAAAGCCCGCCATGCCCAAAATCAGCAGCGGCACTGACAGCGTCCACCCAGCCAGGAAAATGAACGGTACGCCCAGCAGCAGCCCGAGCGATTGGGTCCACATCCGCCCCGCCGGGTGCTTCTTCGCATAGCGGTCTGCCAGCCAACCACCCGTGATGACGCCGCACACCGACGCGATCTGCAGGTACGCCGTGCCGTTCAAGCCAGCCATCGACAGGCTCATGCCGAACTTGCGGAACAGGAACGACGGCATCCATGTCAGGAAGATCACCGCCACGAAGTTGGCGCCGACGAATACGCTGATCAGCACGGCCACCATGCGATGCGCAAAGATGGCCCGCAGCGAATTCATGACGCCGCCGCTGAAATCGAAAGCGCCATGGGCCGGCGCGTCGCCCGGCTCCTCGGACTGCCCGCGCACCGGCTCTTTCAATAACCCGATCAGCACGATCCCCAGCAACGTGCCCAGTGATCCGAACAGGTAGAAGCTTGATCGCCAGCCATAATGCTGCGCCAGATAGCCCGACAACGCGCCGCCCGCGATGGTGCCCGCGTACACGCTGGATTGATGGATGGCCATGGCCCGCGAGCGCGTGGCCCGCCCGTGATAGTCGCTCACCAGCGACATCGACGCCGGGAAGTAGAACGCCTCGCCCAGGCCCTCCAGCGCACGGAACAGAACCAGTTGCCAGTAGGTGGTCGAAAGCGCAGTTGCGATGGTGACCAGGGACCAGAAGATCAGCCCGCCCACAATCAGAGTCTTGCGCGAGAACCGGTCTCCAATGAGGCCCGCAAACGGCCCCATCAGCGCGTAGACCCACATGAACGCGCTGCCGACAATCCCCAACTGCACATCGCTCAGGTTCAGTTCGCTCTTCAGCAGCTGGAACACCGAGAAGATCGCCTGCCGGTCCGCATAGTTGAAGAAACACACGAACCACAGCATCCCCACGACGGCCCACTTGTAGCCGGGCGGCGCCACTTCTTTGAATGACTGCATCCTGACTATGATAATCGTTAGACAATAGAGAGCATGAGGTTGTTCTTCGCTCTGTTCGCGGTCTGCGCCGTGGTCTGGCCCCAGGAGGCGCTTAAGCCTTCGAGGCCGCCAAGCCCCGGCTGTAGCTGGAAGCCCTGGCGCGACGAACAACTCGGCATCGTCATGCTCGTTCAGCAGTGCACGGGCAGCAACGCCCCGAAATTCGTTTCCGACAACAGCACCGTCCGCATCGTGGTGGGCGGCAAGAGCCCGGCCCAGAGCCCGATCGCCCTCGAAGTGTACGAGAAACCGGATCGTCAAAAGGTCAGGGACACCATCGACGGCCGCTTCCGGTCCAGGCTCTCGTCGCGCCAGAAGGCAGGCTGCGACATCGTAGACGTGACGGAGAAGTACCCTCTGACCCGCGACAATCAAGCCTGGCAGATCGTCCCGGCGGGTTCCTACAAGGCCGAAGCCGCCAAGCAGCGAGACGCCGAGCCCGCCGCCGAAGTGTGCGGCCCCTATGGCGAGATCGACACCGTGCAGTACTTTGAGTTTCACCCTTCCGAATCCAAGACCCGTTACCTCTACGTCCGCCTGGGTCTGGAGTCGCGCCTTTTCGACGAGCAGTCCATCCGCATTCTGATCGAGTAGCGCCTCATGTCCACCTCGCTGCTCTGCCTTGCCGTCCCCGCCCTGTTGGCCGCGGCTGAGCCCTTCACCATTTACGTGGGCGAACTCGGCCCCAATTCAGCGCTATTGGCCTGGGGCAAGCAGGAAGGCGCCGGCAACCTCATCGGCCGCGGGGCCCAAGGCTACGGCCCGGCCACCGTGCGCATCGGCGGCCGCGTCGTCCACACGGAGAGGGCGTGGGCACGAGTCGACGGCCTGGAGCCCGATACCGAGTATCGCTGGTCAGTGGAGATCGGCGGTGCGAGCACCGGTGATGGGCGCCTGCGCACCTGGGCCGCCAGGGCATCCCGCCTGGCATTCCTGGTCATCGGCGACTACGGCGACGCCTCCAGGGCCCAATACGGCCTCGCCCGCGTCATGGCTGACCTCGTCGCCAGCCGCGCCGCCGGGCCAGACCCCATCCGCTTTGTCCTGACCACCGGCGACAACATTTACGGCAGGGGCTTCGGCCGGTTCCGCCTCGGCAGCGGCGCCAGTGACGACGACTGGTGGGCACCGTTTTTCCAGCCCTATGCCGCCATCCTGCGACGCATCCCCTTCTATCCCACCCTCGGCAACCACGACGGCAACGAGGCCGAATTCCAGGCCGACCTGGCCGCCTACCTCGACAACTTCTTCTTCCCCGGCGGCGAACCTCGCCGCTACTACCGTTTCCAGTACGGCGGCCTGGCGGACTTCTTCGCGTTGGACACCACCGCCAATACGGCCACCGGCCCGCCGCAGCCCGCCTTCCTGCCGGACGGAGCCCAATCCGCCTGGCTCCGCGAACAACTCCCGCTGGCGAGAGCCCCCTGGCGCATCGCCTACTTTCACCATGCCCTGTTCAACGCCGGTCCGGAACACGGCGAGGAAACCTACGAAATTCGCCTCAAGCACTGGCTCCAGCTCTTCTCAGACAACGGCGTGCAACTCACTTTCCAGGGCCACGAGCACAACTTCCAGGCCAGCCGCGTCAATCCGCGCAGCTACGGCATACGGCACTTCGTCACCGGTTCCGGCGGCTCGCTCCGGGATGCCGGCGTCGGCGCACACATGGACACCGCCAACGTGGCAGCCTGGTCGGGCCGGAACCAGTTCCTCCTGGTCGAGATCCGCGATGGCCATATCTTCGTACGGCCGATTGGGATCAACCCCGTCGCGCCGGTCGACTCCGCCGGACGTCCGGTCTCCGTGCCCTTCTCCATCCCGTAGCCCGGTCGAAAGTCGCGCTAAATCTGGAAATCTGAGTTAAGATCTTCACATGCCTACAGTCGCCCTTACCAGTGCACTCCGCAGCGAGTACTCCAGCCTCTTCGACACCTGCGTGGCGGATCCGGCCCGTCAAAAGGAGGTGGAGAACGGCGCCGCCGGCGTGGAGGCAGGCCGATCCCATTATCAGGCGGCCGGCGATCCGTTGAGCATCCCCTGGTACGTCATCGGAGCGATCCACGCGCTGGAGTCGAACTTCCGCTTCCAACGCCACCTCCACAACGGGGACCCGCTCACGGCGCGCACCGTGCAGGTGCCGGCGGGCCGGCCCGCCAGCGGAACTCCTCCATTCTCCTGGGCGGAAAGCGCCACCGACGCCTTGCGGCTCCAGCGCCTGGACAAGGTGACGGACTGGAGCATCGCCAGCATGCTGTACCAGCTCGAGGCTTACAACGGCTTCGGATACCGCAGTAAACACCCGGACGTGCTCTCGCCCTACCTGTGGAGTTTCAGCAACCACTACAAGAGCGGCAAGTACGTCGGCGACGGCACCTGGTCTCAGGCGGCCAAGAGCCAGCAGTGCGGCGCGGCGGTAATTCTGCGAAGGCTGGCCGAAAAAGGCGTCATCCATTTCTCAACGGCAGGCGTCCCGCTGGCGAAGAACCCCGGCGAACTAGCGCCCCTGGTGCGCTTCTCGAGCAAGGGGAAGACCGATGACGCCGCGAAACTGCAGGAGGCCCTGAACCGCTTTCCGGGCGTCTTCGTCAAAGTGGATGGCGTGGCCGGCACCAAGACTTCCGACGCCTGCATGCGTGTCCTGGGGCACTATCTGACCGGAGACCCGCGGGCGCGGTAGGGCCGTCCTACGGCGACGCGAACGCAAAGTAAGAACCGCGGATCGTATTTTGCGCCGCCGCCTGGCCGTAGTCCCATCTGCCAGCCCCCCCTGAACACCGGCGCGTTTTTCTGCTAATACTAACCTGTGGCACGCGATCCGAAAACGCTACTGACTCACCCAGAAATGGGGTCGATGAAGTCCTTCCCGCTGTTCCAGGCGCTGGAGGCCGCGCCCAAGAACGCGCTCGAAAAAGCCCTCTCGCTGTTCGCCGACGTGCGGTCTGGCGAGGGATTCGGCGTGGTGCTGATGACGCTGAACGCCTTCCTCCTGCTCGGCGCCTACTACCTGCTGAAGACGGCCCGCGAGGCCCTGATTCTCACCGAGGGCGGAGCGGAAGTCAAAGCCTACTCCTCTGCCGGGCAGGCCCTGGTGCTGCTGCTGCTGGTTCCGGTCTACGGCTGGGTGGGCACCCAGGTGAACCGCGTGAAGCTGGTCGCCGGGCTCACGCTGTTCTTCGTGACCCACCTGCTCGTCTTCTCGTATCTGGGCTCACACGGCGTACATGAAGGCGTCGTCTACTACATTTGGGTCGGCATCTTCAGTGTCTTCGTCATCAGCCAGTTCTGGGCGTTCGGCAATGACATCTACACGGAGGGACAGGGGCGCCGCCTGTTCCCGCTCATCGGGGTGGGCAGCAGCCTCGGCGCCCTGGCTGGATCGGGGGCTGCCTCCATTCTGGTGTCCCGCTTCCAACTGACACCCTACAGCCTGATGTTGACCGCCGCCGCCATCCTGGTTGCCACGGCGGCAGTAATCGCCTGGTCCAGTGCGCGCGTCGCGGGCCGCGGCAAACCGGAGGCCGCCAAGGAAGCCGAGGAGGTGCTGGCCAGCGACAGTGGCTTCGCCCTCATCCGGCAGGATCGTTACCTGCTGTGGATCGCCCTGGCGATGATTCTCCTCAACATCGTCAACACATCGGGCGAGTATCTGCTGGGCCGCCTGGTCCTCGATGAAGCCGCCAAGCTGGGTCTGGCTGGCGCCGCCAAGAAGCAGTTCATCGGCGCCTTCTATGGATCCTACTTCAGTTGGGTCAACGGGATTGGACTGCTGGTCCAGGCCTTCGGCGTATCGCGCATTTTCAAACACGCCGGCATCCGCGGCTCGCTCTTCTTCCTTCCGGTGATCTCGCTGATGAGCTACTCCATCCTCGCCGTCGCGCCCATCCTGGCCATCGTGCGCAGCGTCAAAACGATAGAAAACGCGACCGAATACTCCGTGCAGAACACGGTCCGCCAAGCCCTCTGGCTCCCCACTTCCCGGGAAGCCAAGTACAAGGCCAAGGCGGCCATCGACACGTTTTGCATGAGGCTGGGCGACATGCTGGCCGCAGGCATCGTGTTCCTGGGCACTGCCGTCGCCGCGCTCAGCGTCCCCCAGTTCGCCTGGGTCAACGTCGGCCTGGTCATCGGATGGCTGTGGGTGGTCTCCCGCATCGCGCGCGAGCATGCGAGGAGAACCCTATAGGGCCTAGCGGCGTGGCTTGAGCTTCATCAGCAGAGTGTGGCTGGAGTTCACCAGCCGCTCCAGCGTCTCGGCCGGCGTCGCGGTCCCCGCCGCCGGCATCGCCTCAATGAGGGTCCAGAACTTCGCCTTCACTGCGTCAGGCAACAGCGTGTCCATGTACTCGCGCGCCAGTCCGCGTAGCATCCGGTCATCCGTATGCAAAGCCTGAAACGCGATCTTCAGCGGATCCCGCGCCAGCACCAGCGCCAGAAGCGTAAACACATGCTCCAGGCTCTGATTGGCCCGCTCTCTGAGGTGCTCATCCAGGAACTCGTACTGCTCACCGGCCTCCCGCCGGTCCAGCAACCGGTGACTCTCCCAGATGGATCGCGAGGCAGACAGCTCACGCTCCACGATTGCATAGACCACTTCGTCGGGAATCGCCGTCTCCGGATTGCGCTGGCGCAACGCGTCCAGCGCGCGCCCGCAACGGAACCTGACCTCGAATCGCGCATCCTGCAACCCCAGGAGCAAGCCAACCACCGCTCGAGGATTGTCACAACGCGCCAGAATCCGCGGCAGCCTGCGCCGCACGGCGAACTCCTCCTCGGCATCGGTCAACCGGTCCGTCAACTGGCCCACCAGGCGATAACACTCCGATGTCAGGATCCTTCGGGCTTCGCCCGCCACCACATCCCAGGCCAGCAACTGAATCACCTGCGCAGCCTGCAGAGCGT
>JBBQLF010000179.1:0-8041 GCA_038327695.1 Bryobacterales bacterium | reverse complement strand
CACGTGCTAACAAGCCAGTATGGCCCTGCGGGTCACCGGCAGTAATGAAGATGCCGCCTGGGGCGAAGGGGGCGGGCACGCATGGCGGACAGGAAGCATCGATTTCGACGGAGCGGGCGTGCCGAACCGGCATGGTTATTCGGGACGAGTCCTCAGCGGCGAGAAATAATCCTGGGGCCCGGCGGGGTTGCCCTAATGGAAACTGCGCGAGCGGCCGATTGCAATAAGTGTTGGGGCTGAGTACAAACCGCTTATTGACCTTAGGAGTATGACAATGGAAAGCATGCCGATCATCATCATCTTCCCGCCGATCTGCGCGGAGAAGTAGTCCGCTGGGGCAAGCGGGATTCGGCGCTGGCTGAGGCCGCAATTCCGTCTGGGATTAAGCCAGTTTCCAGGGCTTGCGATAGCGGCGGGTGACCATTTTGGACCCCGCCGATGAATTGACGATGCGCTCGCGCGCGCCATCCCATTTGATGGTCTCGCCGGTCCGCAAGGCGATGTTGCCGAGCAGGCCGCCTTTGTTCAGGCGGTGTGCGTATTCGACGTCGCACGTGGTTTTGGCGCGGGACTTGATGGAGTCCAGGAACTCGCGGATGTGGCCGGGCGAGTCGGCGATGGTGGGTGTGGGACGGGGGAAGTCCGGCACCAGTTTGCCCTTGGCCCAGACCTCGTATTTGGAGTAGTTGGTGACGAGGGTGGCGTTGGTGCCTTCGAAGATGACGCAGGAGCCCATGTGGTCATAGCCTGGGCGGCCATTGGGGTGCAGGGTCCAGGTGAGCAGGATGTCATTGGGATACCGGTAGAGCACCTCCAGGGTGTCCGGCGTTTCGGCGTTGTCACCGGCTACCCAGCGGCCGCCGGTGGCGCTGATGGTAAGGGGATCCGGGAGTTCGAGCGCCCAGTAGGCGACGTCTGTGAAGTGACACCAGAAGTCGATGAAGGCGCCGCCGGAGTAGTCCCAGAAGTAGCGATAGCTAAAATGGGAACGGTTGGGGTTGTAGGCGCGCTTGGGCGCGGGCCCGAGCCAGAAGTCGTAGTCGAGTTCAGCCGGCGGTGCAGTGTCGGCAGGCGTGCCGATGCCCTTCAGGCCCGTGGCGAGAGAGCAGTAGACGCGGTGGATGCGGCCGAGCGAGCCGGAGCGCACCAGTTCCACGACGCGGCGATAGTTGGGCAGATCGTTGTGGATGTGGTTGCCCATCTGCGAGATGCGCTGGTGCTTCTGCGCGGCGGAGAGCATGGCGCGGCCCTCCCCGATGGAGTAGCTGAGTGGTTTTTCCACGAACACATCCTTGCCGGCCTGGCAGGCTTGGACAAAGGGAAGGGCATGCCAGTGATCGGGGGTGGCGATCATGACGGCGTCGAGATCCTTCTTGCCCAGAAGCTTGCGGAAGTCGTGGAACGTTTCCGGCTTGTGGCCCTGGGTCTTCTCGACCAGGGCGGCGGCGCGATCAAGGTGGTTGTGATCCAGATCGCAGACGGCGGCGGCGATGACGTCCGGGTGCTTCATGAACTGCGTGAGGCGGCCGGTGCCCATGCCGTTCAGGCCGATGAAGCCGACGCGGATGCGGTCACTGGGGGGCGCCGTGCCGGCCAGTGCGCGCTGCTGGGCGGCGGTGAGAGCGACGCCGGCGGCGGCGGTGAACAGGAAGTCGCGGCGATTCGGATTGTGGGCAGTCATGCGTTGTTCCTCAGTGTGAGGCTACGGCAGCGGGGGGTGGGAAGGCAAGGGCGGCGGGCGGCGGGCGGTGTAGAATCAGAAGCAGGAATGAAGCTCGACGATTACAAAGTAGTCTTATACCGCAATCAGCCGGACGGCTGGGTCGCCGATGTGCCGGCGATCAGGGGCTGTTATGCGCTTATGCCTACCAGGGCAGAGGCCGTGACCGAACTCGAACGGGTTTTCGAGATGATAGCGGCGGAGTATCGCGAGAAGGGCCTCACCCTGCCGGAAGACAATACCGCAATCGTCCATGCCTAATGCCCGGTAGAGGGGTTTCGCCGGGCTGCCGCGCGCCTCGGATTCGAACGCCAGCGTCAGACTGGCAGTCACGAGCGATGGACTCATCCGGATGGCCGCGCTGTCACGATCCCGGTCCAAGGGGGGACGGGAAATCGGGCCGCCTCTGTTCCATCGAATCGGTGAGCAACCCGGGATCAGCGCGGACGAGTTTCGGAGGCTGAGATAGACGTCCGGCTGTCAGGAGTGGTTCCGGCTTGACGGACCAGTGAGTTGACCTGCTCGATCAGAGGAGCGCAGACGGCTTGTCACTGCGCGGCGGCCAGCCACATGGCCTTGGCGAGTTGGGCGCCGAAATGCAGGCGGTCTTCGGTGGTGGGGCGGCGGTTGAGCTTGGGCTGGAACGAGATCCGCTGCTCGGACAGGAAAGCGGGCAGGCGGAAGTCGCGGTAGAGGCCCTGGATGACGGTCATGCGGCCAGGTTTGCCGGCTGTGGTGGTGGACTCGGCCCAGGAAAGCGGGCGCGTGGGGCCGAAGGTGGTTTGCGATTCCAGAAGGTGGAAGAGGCGCTCACCGAGGGCGGCGAATTCGCCACCGGCGGCGGGCGGACCTTCGAGATATTCGGCGGTTTCCGTATTGTGCATGGCCAGGAAGAGGTGGATGGGCCGGCCGGCGCGGACCCAGGTGGCGATGGCGCCGTGGAGCGCGGCGATCTCGGGCATCTGGCGGGGATTGAACGCATCCCAGTTGCGGTTGACGTCGAAGCCCTGGGCGTTGAAGCGGACGCCGCCGCGGGCGGCGCCGTCGGGGTCGCTGAGCGGCAGGATGTGGAACTCGGCGGTGCGGCGGATTGCGGCCGCCTCCGGATCAGCCGAGAGCAGGAAGCGGACGGCGCCTTCGGCCACCCAGGAAGTGGAGGCCTCCCAACTGTGCTGGCGGGCCATGAGCCAGATGATCTTGCGGGGTGCGGGCGGCGGAGCGGGGTCCGTAATGATCCAGTGGCGGAGCGGCCGGCCTCCGGGCGTGCGGGCGATGATGGTCTCGCGGAAGGCGGGGTGGCGGCGGATGGCGCTGTGGAGGCGGGCCAGGTGCGCGTTGGTGTAGGGCGGGATGTGGGCGATCCAGACGCGGTCTTGCGATGGAGTCAGGCGCAGGGTGAGGCTGGGTGTGCCGGCTTGGTAGGTGAAATCCGTGACGGGCTGCCAGGTGATGTTGTCGTAGCTGAAGTAAGGCGGGGTATCGGCAGTGACGGCGCCTTTGTTGGGGCGGTAGTTGTACTCACCGGCGAGGTTGGTGAGCTCCAGGGTGAGGGGTTTGGCTTTGACGTGATCGAGGCGGAAGTAGTACCAGTTGGCCTGGCGGTTGCGGCCGTCCTGATCCGTCTCACCCGGGATGGCGAGGCGCAGGTGGGCGGGGCCGAGGTGGTCGACGCCGCCGAGGGCGCCTCCTTCGAAGCTGGATGAGACGGTGACGGCGAGAGCAAGCAGGAGGGCGGGCATCCACAGGCAGTATAGCCGAGGCGGGCGCGGGCGGCATCAGGCGCAGATGGGGGCTTCCATTTGGAAGGACGGTGCAATATACTGCAATCGCGGAATATAGGAGATTGGCATGAAATTATCAGTATTTGGCCTAATGGGTCTTCTCCTCGCCGGGCCCGTCTTGGCGGCCCCTGACGAACTGGAGAAATCATTCGACAATCTTAAGAACATCGCGCCACAGGGCGACGCGGCGGAGGTGAAGAAGGTGGCGGCTGAGACCTACGCCCTGGCCCGGCAAGTGCAAACCGCGCCCGCGCCGGCAGGCGAACAGGAAAACTGGGCGAAGCATGTGGCGTACGCGAAGGAGGCGGAGCTGTACACCGAGTACGCGCTGTATGCGGCGGCGGTGCGGTCCGCTCCGGCGGTGCTGGTGGATCTGATGTCCACGCTGGAGCAGCAGAATCCAAAGAGCAAGTATCTGGACGATGGATATGGCTACTACTTTGTGGCGCTGCGGCAGACCGGGGCGATGGCTAAGATCCAGGGCGTGGCGGAGAAGGCGCTTGTGCATTTCCCGGACAACGAGGATCTGTTGTTGTTGCTGGCCGATTCAGCGATGACGAAGCAGCAGACGGACCGGGCGTCGGCGTACTCAGAGCGGTTAGTGGCCGTGCTCAAAACGCATGCCAAGCCGGAAGCGGCGCCGGCGGCGTATTGGGAGAAGAAGAAGTCGGCTTCGTTGGGAGCGGGCTACTGGATTGCCGGGATGGCGCACAGCGCGAAGCAGCAGTATCCGCAGGCGAACGAAGATCTGCGGGCGGCGCTGCCGCTGATTCAGTCCAACCCGGCGATGCTGGCTCCGGCGCTGTTCCAGTTGAGCCTGGCGAATTACCAACTTGGCAAGTTGCTGATGAATCGCGCGCAGGTGCTGGAGGCGGCCGCGTTCGCCGATAAAGTGGCCGGGATGAAAACCGAACTGGCGCAGCAGGCCTGGACCAACGCGCACCTGATGCGGCAGGAGGCCACCAAGATGGCTCGCGGGGGCCGCTGACCGGGCATAGTTCGCGGGCTTGGGGCACAATAGAGAATTCGGGGAGGCCACAATTTGGCGCGCAAACGAATTCTCGTCACGGGCGGAGCCGGTTTTCTGGGCAGCCACCTGTGCGACAAGCTGATCGCTACGGGCGCCGGCGTCCTGTGCCTGGACAATTTCTTCACCGGGTCTAAGAGCAACATCGAGCATCTGCTGGCGCACCCTCACTTTGAAGTGATCCGGCACGATGTGACCGATCCGATCCTGCTGGAGGTGGACCAGATCTACAATCTGGCCTGCCCCGCCTCGCCGGTGCACTATCAATACAACCCGGTAAAAACGGTGAAGACCAGCGTGATGGGCGCCATCCACATGCTGTGGCTGGCCTAGCGCGTGCGGGCCCGAATTCTGCAAGCGTCCACGTCTGAGGTGTACGGCGACCCGCTGGAGCACCCGCAGAGGGAGTCCTACTGGGGCCATGTGAATCCGATTGGGATTCGCAGTTGCTATGACGAAGGCAAGCGATTGGCGGAGACGCTGATGATGGACTACCACCGGCAGAACCGCGTGGACGTCCGCATTGTGCGCATCTTCAATACCTACGGGCCGCGGATGGCTGTCAACGACGGCCGCGTGGTCAGCAACTTCATCGTGCAGGCGCTGCGGAACGAGCCGATCACGATTTACGGCGATGGCGCGCAGACGCGCTCCTTCTGCTACGTGTCGGACCTGCTGGAGGGAGTCTGGCGTCTGATGAACACGGAGGGCCTGACGGGGCCGGTCAATATCGGCAACCCCAACGAATTCACGATCCGGGAACTGGCGGAGATGGTGATCTCTCTGACAGGCTCGCGCTCTGAGATCGTGCACTGCCCGCTGCCGCAGGACGATCCGGTACAGCGGCAGCCCGACATCGCGCTGGCCCGGGCCAAGCTTGGATGGGAGCCCACGGTGATGCTGCAGCAGGGGCTGCCGCCGACCATTGAGCACTTCGAAAGAGCCCTGTCAGAGGGCGGCGCGACGTAGGAAGCCAGGGCCGTCTAATTGTAGAGCGGCGCCACGGAGAGCATGGCCAGACCGGCGGTGAACAGCACCAGCATGATGACGATCAGACGCCGCACTTTGGCGTCGGCGCCCGCAAATTCCTTCCAGAGGATGAGCCCCCAGAGGGTGCTGACGAGCGTGGCGCCCTGCCCGATGGCATAGGAGACGGCCGGTCCGACCGTGGCCGCTTGCGACGCGCTGGAGGCTACGAAGTTGCTGACCATGCCGACCGACCAGATGAGGCCGCCCGCCAGCCCGAGCAGGTGCTGCCGGACGGTGCCTTTGAAGTAATCCTTGAAACTGACCGGATCGCCCTCCACGGGGATGTTCATAAAGAACAGGTTGAACACCGGAGTGGAGAGCAGGACGCCGATTGAGAAACAGAAAGCGGCGGCGTAGGGCCCGAGGCCGAGATCGCCCCTCTTGCTGAGCTCCACAAGGGGGTAGAAGAGACCCATGAGGATGCCGGCGACGACGCTGATCACAATGCCCTTTACCGGCGAAGGACGGCGCCTGGAGAGCATGGCCCGGTTCGCGGGCGCCGCCGGGGTGGCGGGCTGCATCCTGGCCTTGGCGGCGGTGTGCGCGGCGTGAGCCATCGCCGTGACGATGATGGCCGCGAGAATGACGCCCGCGCCGCCGAACAGCAGCGCCGGACTGCCGGAGGGCTTGATGATGTAGTTGAGAATGGTGCCGACGATGAGGGCAATCCCGATGCCGACCGGGAATGCCACCGAAAGCCCCGCAATTGCGATGGCGGCCACCAGGAGAAGGTTGGCGAGGTTGAAAATGACACCGCCGGCGGCGGCCTGGACCATGAACCATTTGGAGGTCACGGACATGTTGTCCATGAATGCAAAGGCCGGAGTTCCGGAGTCCACCACAACGCCGCCATCGAAGGACCCGAAGGTGAACGCGGCGACCACCGCGGCCAAAACGAGTCCGAAGGTATAGTCAAAGTAGAAGAGCTCAAAGCGCCACTTGCCCGCCATCTTCATGGTGTTCGCCCAGGAACCCCAACAGAGCATGGTCAGAACCGTGAGCCCGAGAGCTACCGCGTATGTGGCCGGAATCATCATAGGACTGTTTACACCTCGACGAAGTTACGTAAACTCAGTACTATATTACACACAGCACCAGGAGGCTTCCATGTGCACAGTCCACGCGTTCTTCTGCACCTTCGTCCTTAGCGCCGCGGTCCTGGCGCAGCAGGGCCACAAATTCGAGATTGATACGCAGACGCCGGAAGGCCAGCTTCTGCAGAAGGCAGGCCAGGCGGCGAGCGACGCCGAAAAGGTGGCCGGCTACGAGGAGTTTCTGTCGAAGTACCCGAAACACGCGGGCGTGCCGTATGCCTGGAACCAGGTCCAGCCGCTGCTTTTGAAGGCCGGCGCGCTGGACAAAGTGATTGCCGGCGCGGCCGTCATTCTGGCTGCGGACCCGGACAACAGCCCGGCTGCGTACAACGCGTTGCAGGCCGCCGAGCAGAAGAACGACGTCGCGGCGATCATCCTGTGGGCGAACCGCACGGTGGAGGCCGCCAGGAAGGCCATCGAATCCAAGAAGCCCGGCGACGAGGAAGAAGCCGCCAGATGGACGGCGAATGTCGACTTTGCCAAGCAGGTGATCACCCGCTGCGAATATTCGTTTTACGCCAGCGCGCTGAAGGTCACAGACCCGGCCGGTATCGCCGCCCTGTACGAGGGGCTCGAAAAGGCGAACGCGCAAAGCCAGTACATCCCGATGGCCGGCTCGCGCTACTTCATCGCGCTGCTGCAGCAAAAGGACCTCGCGAAAGCGCAGGCCTTTGCCGAGGCTGCGGCCGGGCGCAAGCAGGCCAACGAGGACATGCTGCTGTATATCGCCGATGCGAATCTCAATGCCCAGGCCTATGACAAGGCAGCCGCCTACGCGGAGCAGATTGTGGCCACGTTGCCGGCTCAGGCCGCCCCGCAGGGCGTGGCCCCGGCCGACTGGGAAACGAAGAAGAAGAACACGCTGGCCCGCGCGCACTGGATGGCCGGCATGGCGGCGGGCGCGAAATCCGAGTGGGTGAATTCGGAGAAGTCCATGCGCGCCGCGCTGGCGCTGCTGGAAGGCAACGCGCCGCTCAAGGACCTGCTGCCGGCGGCGTACTTCTACCTGGGTCTGTCCAACTACAGCCTGGCCAAGGCGACGGCCAAGCCCGACGCGGCGCGGCGGGCCGAGGCGCGGAAGTACTTCACACTGTGCGCCGGCATGACGAGTCCGTTTCAGAGTCAGGCCGCCAAGAATCTCAGCGCGATGGCACTCGGCAAGTAATCCACCATGAACATTCTCATTCCCAATTTAGGCTCCACCTCACTCAAGTATCAGATCCTCGACATGCCCTCAGAGCGCGTGATCGCCAAGGGGCGGTTTGAACGCGTGACGAACTACCGCGCGGCGATCGCCGAGATCCGCTCCGGCGACACGCCGGTGGACGCGGTGGTCTTCAAGGCAGCCCACGGCGGCCCCGCCTATCGCGGCACGTTTGTCATCGACGAG
>JBBQLF010000178.1:0-8070 GCA_038327695.1 Bryobacterales bacterium | reverse complement strand
GTGGCGCGACGCCTGCTTGGCGGGACCCGGGTGTGGGGCTGCGCCAACGCGGGGGGCCGCCCGCCGGCGCAACCCTTTGGACCACTTGGTCTTGCGTCCTCCAGCTTTGCCGGCCGCCGCTCACGATGACTGGCATCGCATCACTCCTCCCTCCTCGCTGGAGGACGCAGCATCAAGTGGCGCGGCCCGCGCGAGTATTTCAGCAGCCTGCTAAGGGCAATTCGGCGCCGTTCTACGGACTATGACGGGTTGTCCGTTGGCCTTTCGTGCCGCACCATGGACATAGTACAGACGGCACAGGAGGGCTACCTTGCAAGAAGCTCTGTGGATGGTTTTGCTCCATCCCCGGTCCAAACGCGGCATCCAGGGCCAGGAACTGGTGGAATACGCGTTGATGGCAGGCTTTGTTGTGGTGGCGGTGGCCGCTGTGGTGCCCTACCAGGTAACCGCGCCGATCTCGACCATCTTCAGCAAGGTAGGCGTGTTCCTCGGCACCTGGGCCAACGGCTAATAGCGGCGGCCCAGACCGAGCACCAGGCAGACCAGATTCCACGCCACTAACCCGGCGAAGAACAGGTTCGCCCGCTCAAGCAGCCTCGTACGGCCGCTCCACCAGCAGAAGCCCCCAAGCAACAACGCCGCGCCCTTGACGGCCGCCAGGCCTGCCAGCGGTCCTCCGCCCCACTGAATTGCGGCCCGGACGACCGGGTTGGCTTCCTGCACGCCGGCCAGAAGGAAGGCCAGAGTCGTCAGGATGTCCATCGCTTGCAGGTAGGCGAACTGCAGGAGGACCGGGCGTGTTGCCACGGAGCTTACCCGCTCTGTCGAAAGGCCGGTCACTGCGGTTGCCATAATAGTCTGTTCACCATTAGAACGGTAAACGCCACCGAAGTGCAGCACCAGGGGGCCTAGCCGGGGCACTGAAAAGTTCTGGTACCTGGCGGCGGGGCTCAGAGTTGAGCGTGCTCTCCGCGGGTGGCAATCGTTACCGGCAGCCCGTAGATCGACTCGATAGCCTTGGCCAGCGCGGCCGCTTGGGCTGGCTCGCCATGTACCAGGAACACCCGTTTCAGCGTCTTCACCATCGGCCGCATCCAGGCCAGCAGTTCCGCTTGATCGGCGTGTCCAGACAGTTCGGTCAGCTTCACGACCTCCGCCCGCACCCGCATCGGCTCGCCGAAGATCGGCACCTCCGGCCATTTGTCCACGATCTTGCGGCCCAGGGTGTTTTCGGCCTGGAAACCGGTGATCATGATCGTATTGCGCGGGTTTTCAATCGTGTTGCGCAGGTGATGCAGGATGCGGCCGGCTTCGCACATGCCCGAAGCGGAGAGGATGAACGCCGGTCCGCGCAGATCGTTCAAGGCCTTCGATTCGGAGACCTCCCGCACATAGTGCAGCAGCTTGAACCCGAACGGATCCTCACCGTTCTTGAGGAACTCGGCGGTCTCGGCGTCGAACAGTTCCGTATGCTTGCGGAAAACCTCAGTCACGTTGACGGCCAGCGGACTATCCACAAAGATCGGGATGCCCGGGATGCGCTGCTCGTTGATCAACTGGTGCAGCAGCAGCACGATCTGTTGCGTGCGGCCCACGGCGAACGCCGGCGCGATGATCTTGCCGCCGCGCTGGCAGGTGCGGTTGATGGTGTCCGCCAGCTTGTCCTTTACTGCGCCCATGTCCTTGTGCAGGCGGTCCCCGTAGGTGGACTCCATGATCAGGTAATCGACCGGCGGCATCTCCTGGGGATCCCGTATGATCGGCAGACTCGCCCGGCCCACGTCGCCGGAAAACGCCAGGCGGACCTGGCGCCCGTCCTCTTCCAGATCCATGACGAGCGCCGTGGAGCCCAGCATGTGTCCCGCGTCCAGGCCCTGGTAACGGAGGCCTGGACCCACCTCGGTCAGCGTGTTGTCCGGCGTCTGGCGGAACAGCGCCAGGGCGCGTTCGGCATCGGCGATGGAATAGAGCGGTTCCACCACCTCCAGATCGTCTTCCAGGCCGAGCTTCCGCCTGCGGTTCAGCTTCTTCGCCATGAAGAGAGCGTCTTTTTCCTGCAGAAAGGCGGAGTCCTTCAGCATGGCGGCGCAGAGATCGGTGGTCGCTGGAGTGGCATAGACCGGACCGGCGAAGCCTCCTTTCACCAGCGTGGGGAGGTTCCCGGTGTGGTCAATGTGGGCGTGCGAAAGGAGCACCGCGTCCACGGAAGACGGCCGGAAGGGGAAGTTGGCGTTCCGCTCACGCGCCTCCTTGCGGCGGCCCTGGAACATTCCGCAATCCAGCAGGTAGCGTTTGCCCTGCAAGGTCAGTTCGTGCATGGAGCCGGTTACCGTTTGGGCGGCGCCCCAGAAGGTTATCTTCATGCCGCCAGCATCGCACATTTACTGAAACCGGAGGGATTTGGCGATGAGAAATGCGTAAACGGCGGCGAACCCGTAGATCGCCTTCTGCTCCTTGTTCCGCAGATAAACAGCCCAGACGAAGCGCTGCGCCGGCATGACCTCCGGGATGCGCGGAAACAGTTGCGGCACGCGTTTGGCGTAGGCGGCGAATTCGGGAAAGAGGTTCGCCAGGTGCTGCTCTTCCTGCTCCATCACGGGCAAATAGACGAAGAGGAACACCGCGCCGATCAGGGCGGCCAGATAGGGTTGGGCGGCGGCGATGGTGCCGCCGATGGCGGCGAGCAGCGTCCCCAGATAGAGCGGGTTGCGCACAAACGCGTACGGTCCGGAGACCGTCAACTGCTGGTTCTTGCGCAGATGCCCGGCCGCCCAGGCGCGCAGGGCCAAGCCCGTCATCGCCACGGGAAAGCCCAACAGCAATGTGGGGAAAACGGGTTGGGAGAGCCACACAAAAGCGGCTGCCAGCAACAGGCCCGTGGGCACCCGCAGGCGCTGCACGGCATCGGCGTAGGGTTTGGGAAAGACAGCCATCAGAGCATATCCATTATGACTGGCAACACCTGGGCAGGGGTGATGTCGCGCATGGATTTGTCGATCTCCGTGCCGCGCCTGTAAGAGGTGACGGCATCCGGCGCGCGCAGCGTGCGGATAGCGGCGGAGTACGGTCCGTTGCGGGCCGGGTCCGTCGGGCCAAAGATGGCCACCCCCGGGATTCCCAGCGCCGCCGCCAGATGCAGCGGCCCGCTGTCGACGCCGATGACCGCCGAGGCCCGCCGCGTGGCATCAATCAACCCGGCCACCGATGAGATGTGCACCTTGACGCCCGCCACGGCGCGTAATGCGCCCTCCTGCGATGGCGCGCCATTCAGCACCAGCGGCACCGGCAGATGCGCCGCAATCTCCGCGTAGTAGGCCAGCGGCCACTGCTTGGAAGTCCAGCCCGCAAACGGCGCCGCCAGCACAAACGGCCCAGCCGGCAGAGTGCTCTCGGGCCGGCCAGGCGGCAGCGGGCTGTCTGCCACGCGCTGGGTGGCGCCCGCCGCCGCGGCCAGATCCAGGTTGCGGTCCACTACGTGCGCGGCGTGGCTCATCACCGCTCGCGAATAGAACAACGCCGCCGGCCGCTCGCGGACGATATCGGAATGGAAGCCGAAGACGGCGCCGCACCGCGCCGCCTTCGCCACCAGGGCGGATTGAATCAGTCCCTGAAAATCGATGGCGAAGTCGAACTCTTCCCGCCGCAGCGCGGCTGCCGCCGTCCGCACGCTCGTGTAGCTGCAGCGGTCCACGGCGATCAGCTCATCCGCCACGCCGCCGCCTTCCAGAAGCTCGCGCCACTTCGGGTGGATGGCCCAGGTCACCCGCACGCCGGGCAGCGACGCCCGCAGCGACATCACAGCCGGCAACGCATGGACAATATCGCCCATCGCCCCGAGCCGGACCACGAGAATGCGGGTTGTATCCATCGAGGATCAGCTCTGCCGTTCACGGACGTGCGCCAGAAAGGCCGCGCGCAGTTCCGCCTCTTCGTCCTGCAGCCGCAGGGCCGGTGTCAGCGTCTGGGCCTCATCCAGGATCACCAGTTCCACGCGGCCCAGCGCCGCCACCAGTTCCGCCCGCGCCCGTGCCGGCAGCAGCGGATCCGGCGGATTGACGATCTGGACGGCGACGGGGAACTGGTCCGGAATCTCGTCGAGCCGCGCGGCGTGGACGGCCAGCAGCGGGTCGAACCAGCCCGAAACGAGGAAGGCCATGTGCGGCAGGCGCGACTCGGCTTCCTGCGCCGAAACGATCTTATTTCGTGTGTCCACTAGCTCTTTTGTAGCAGTTTGAGCGCAGTTTCAGCGACTTTTTCCGCAGTAATGGCGGTCATGCAGCGATGATCGATGGGGCACTCGCGCAACAGGCAGGGCGCGCAATCGAACTCCTCCCGCACGATGCACGCCAGCGGGCCGGTGGGTCCGGTGGTGATGTGGTTGGTGGCCCCGAAGACGGTCACCGTGGGCACGCCGAGGGCGGAGGCGATGTGCATGGCGCCGGAGTCATTGGTAAGGAAAATAGAGCAGGCGGCGGCCATTTGAATGAACTGCTCCAGCGTGGTGCGGCCGGCGTGGTTCTCAGCGGCGAAGCCGAGCCGGGCAATCTCCGTGCGGACCACCTCACAGAGTTCGTGCTCCGCGGCCGAACCGAACAACGAAATGCCCGCATGGAGGTCGCCGGCCAGCCGCGCCGCCACGGCCGCGAAGCGCTCCGGAATCCAACGTTTGGCCGAGCCGAACGCAGCGCCGGGACTGACGCCCACAAGCGGTGAGGATTCGCGGCGCGGCACCGAGAGGCGGATCAGCGGCTCACTGGGCAGGGAGTCCACCCAGCCCACGCGGCGCAGAAGTTCCAGATAGTAGAAGCTTTCGTGCGGAGGAATCTCGCCGGGCTTGGGGCAGGGAACCGGGTCAGTCAGCAGCGGGCCGCGCCCGTCGCGGGCGTAACCGATGCGGCGCGGAATGCCGGCCAGGGCAGTCACCAGGGCCGCGTCGAAGGCGTTTTGCAGCAGCACCGCGCAGTCAAACCGCCCGGCGCGCAGGCGCTGCGCCGCGGCGCAGCGGTCGCGCAGGCTGGCTGGTTGATAGGGGATGATCTCGTCGGCAAAGGGCTCCTGGCGGTAGAGTCCCTCCACCCATGGCCGCGCCAGCACGGCGATGTGCGCGTGCGGAAAGCGGGCGCGGACGGCGGCCAGCGCGGGCAGGCTCATCACCGCGTCGCCCACCCAGTTGGTGGCCCGCACCAGTATGCGCGAATAGTCTTCCACTGATTCCAGAGTAGAATACCCTTGCATGCAGGCACTGCTCCCACGGTTGGAACGGCTTTTCGAATCGGCGGGCTTGAACGCGGGCCACGTGTTCCGCGATGATCCATATCGCCGGCGGATCGCCGATCTGCGCGGCCTGGACGAAGAGCTCGATGCGCTGGCCCGCGCGGCCAACCCCGCCGAGTTGCTGTTCTACGAAGCCGTCTCCATCCATCCGCACGCGCTGCCCAGCGCGAGGCCCGCTTCGCCACAAGGCCTGCACATCGTGTGGCTGCTGGATGAGAATCGCGTGATTTCCGGCGACGCCGCGCCCGCCGAACTGTTCGCAGCCAACCCTACGAGCCGTCATCTCCGCATGTTGCATGCGGTCTACCGGGGCGCGGGCGGATGAACTGGTGCTGAACCGTTTTGGGGAGCGACAACGCTCGCTGCGCTCGCGGCGCTGCAAGTAGCTGAATCCAATCAGAGCCGCGACCGTCAGGGAGTCCCCCATGGCCCTACAGGCCGCCAAATCCCATGAAAACGCGCCCGGAACCGAGCTGCGTCTGTTACTGAGCCGCGTCTGTTACTGAGCCGCGACCGTGAGGGAGCGCAAGCGCGTCTTCAAGGGAGCGATTTCGCGCGCTTGAACATGTGAAATCCCCAAAACGGTTAGGCACCCCGGCTAAACTGGATTTGTGGGCTTGATCTACACACAGGGTGAGCTGCGCCGCGCGCGCGAAAAGTGGCGGCGCGAGGGCCAGGTGGTGGTCTTCACCAACGGTTGTTACGACATCCTCCACCCCGGTCACATCCGCACGCTGGAGCGCTGCAAGGAACTGGGCGACATCCTGATTCTGGCGTTGAACTCCGACGAGAGCGTCGCCATCATCAAGGGTCCCAAACGCCCCATCGTGAATGAGGATGACCGCGCCGCGCTGGCCGCCGCGCTGGCCGCCGTGGACGCCGTCACGCTGTTTGACGAAGAGACGCCGCGCGAGTTGATCAGCCGCATCCTGCCGGACGTGCTGGTGAAGGGCAGTGACTGGAGCCACTTCGTGGCCGGCCGCGAAGAGGTGGAGGCCGCCGGCGGCAAGGTGGTGTTGCTCCCGATGGAGCCCGGCTATTCCACCACCGCCACGGTGGAAGAGATCGTCTCGCGGCGGGACGTGGAGTGATCAATCAGGGCGTCCGGGACCAGTTCCAGAGCCTCGCACGCCATCCTGCGTTTCAGGAGCTGACGCGCCGCCTGCGCGAGGAACGGAGCGGGCGCTCGCAACTCGGCGGCCTGACCCCCACGGCCAAGGCGCTCTATCTCACGCTGCTCTGGCAGACGCTGGAGCAGCCCATCCTGGTAATCACAGACACCAATCGCACGGCCGAGATTCTGACGGAGTTGCTCCAGACGTTTCACGATCTGCTGTTGAGCGGGCGCGGCGTGCCGGCCCCCATGCTAATTCCCGCCCTCGACGTGCTGCCCGGCCAGAACCTCTCTCCGCACACGGACCTGAAGGAGCAGCGTGCCGTGGGGCTCTACCGCCTGGCGTCCGGCCGTTGTTCCATCACCGTCACACCGGTGGCCAGCGCGCTGCTGCGCACCGGCGGCGCCAATGACTATCGCCAACTGGCGCTGACGCTGCGCGGCAACGACGAGATCAGTATGGACGACCTCGCGGTGCACCTGGAGAGCATCGGCTACGAACGCCGCGAGCCCGTGGAGATGGAAGGCGAGTTCTCCATTCGCGGCGGCATCTTCGACGTTTTTCCGGCCGAGGCGCACCAGCCGCTGCGCCTGGAGTTCTTCGGCGACACCATTGAGAGCATGCGCAGGTTTGACCCGGCGACGCAGCGCTCCGTCCTGAAGGTGGAAGATTGCACGCTACTGCCTCTGGAAGAAACGCCGCGCACGCACGAGCTGTTACGTGAACTCGCCGGCCGGCTGGAGCGGGACGACATCGTGGCCGGCGAAGTATTCCCTGGCTGGGAGTTCGCCCTGCCGATGCTGCGCCCGCGCCACGGCACCATCGAGAGCCTGATCGAGGCGCCAGTGCTGGTGTGGGACGAGCCGGAGGGGTTGAAGACCGCCGCGGACCGCCTCTGGAAGCGTCTGGAAACGCTGGCTGAGCAATCGCCCTGCCCGCCGGATCAGATCTTCCTGCGCTGGGGCGAATTCGCGGCGGCCAATGTGGAGCGGCGTGAGGTGGAGATTCGCGAGCTGGACCTGGAGGGCGAGCTGCATGCCGGTCACGCGCCACTGCAGATCTCTTCGCGGCCCGGTATGGCCTTCCGCAACAACATGCCGGCGGCGGTGAGCGAGGCACGTTCCATGGTGCAGCAGGGCTACCGCGTGGCCTTCTGCGCGTCCACGCAAGGCGAGGTGGAGCGGCTGGCCGACATCCTGGCCGAATACTCCCTGCCGTTCCACCTCGGCATGGAACTGAAGACCACCACGCCGCAGTACCTCTCCGAGCGGGCGTATCTGGCGATGGAGGCGGCCAGCGTTTACCTGGTGCAAGGACTCGTCCGGCGCGGCGCGGTCTTTCCCGAGGCGCGCTTTGCTCTCATCGGCAGCGAGGATCTTTTCGAGGCCTCCGACTACGCCGCGCAGCCGCAGCGCGTGCGGTCCCACGTGGCTCTGTTCACGCCGGAGAGCCTGGACCTCAAAATCGGCGACTATGTCGTCCACGCGCAGCACGGCATCGGTAAATTCACGGGCCTGAGGCAGATCAGCGGCGGCGACACCATGGAGGATTTCATGGTGGTGGAGTACGCCAACGAATCGCGGCTCTACGTCCCGCTCACGCGGTTGGACCTGATCCAGAAGTACCGCGGCGCGGGTGAAGCGCCGCCCCCGATGGACAAGCTCGGCGGCGTCACGTGGGC
>JBBQLF010000177.1:0-8084 GCA_038327695.1 Bryobacterales bacterium | reverse complement strand
GGGGCAGGGCGGTGATCGTGGCCGGGAGCGTCACCTCTCCGGTGGCCGCCCACTCCGTGCCGCGCGCGAATGTGGTGAGGAAGCCCGGCTGGATCATCGCCGAGGCGTCATGACCCAGCGAGAAGTGCACCGTGCGGCCCTTGCCAAACGGCGCCGCCCAGACGATGGGTTCGTCCCTGCCTGTGCCGCCGGTCTCAGGGGCGCTATAGGCCGTGGCGAGTACTTTCGTGGTGGGCAGCAGATCCAGCTTGTGATAAAGCTCGTCGTTGGCGAGGAAAGTCGCGTCCAACCCGCGGCTGATCGGATGCCCACGGTCCACCCATTTGACGGGGAAAGCATGGCGGATGCCGTGCCCGATTTTGGCTGGCTCCCAGGTGGCGCCAATGAGTTCCGGGTACGCTAGCCAGCCCTTGGAGCCGGTGCTAGAGGAGGACCAGCGCTTGTTGAACTCCTGGCCGTAGAACTCGCCGTAGGTAACGCCGTGGAGCGAGATCAGGCCTTTGCCGGAACGGACGAACTCCTCCACGGCCGTTTCGGCCTCCGTGCCCCAACGCGGGCCGTTGTAGTTCAGCACCAGGACGTCGTAGCCGGACAATCCGCGCGCCGTCAGGCCGCGCACATCTTCCAGGACCTTGACCTCAAACCGGCCGGTATTGGTCAGCACGTTGCGCAGAAACGGCGTCGATACGCGCCAGTCGTGGTAGGGCAGGTCTGTCTCGCCGGTGAGGAAGAGGACCCGCACCCGGTCCGGAGAAGCTCCGCTGGCAAACGCCATGCAGATCGTAATATATGAAATCAGTCGTGTCATAGAGCCATTACTCCAATTCCTTCGGCTGCCTACGGTCTCCGGGCCTCGATATCGGCGATGAGGCGCCGCATCCAGGCCAGGCTGCTCTCAATCAGGCCACCCTGCGCTTCACACTCGATAGTGAGGACACCCCGGTAGCCGTGGCCGGCCAGCATCTCCACACACTTGCGCACGTTTCCGGCATTGACACCGTCTCCGATGGCGCATTGGCTGTTGCCGATTCCGGTCAATTCCCCCAGCGATTGGGTCACCATGCTCTGACTGACGTCCTTGACGTGGACGTGACTGATCTTGTCGTGGAACTTCTCGACGAACTGCACCGGATCCTGGCCGGCAATGAACACGTTGCCGATATCCATGTTCAAGCAGAGGTACGGCGAATCGACAAAAGAGAGCATTTCGGACAGGAAGTCCGGCTTGGTGGTGTAGTAGCCATGGGGTTCGATATTGATGGTGATCTGATAGGCCTCCGCCGTACGCAGGATGCGGCGGTAGATGCGTCTCATCTGCTCCATCGCTTCGCGGTCGGTCATGCCCTCCGGCCGTTTGTGGTCGTCGGTAGTGTCGATCCTTGGACAACCGGCCAGTTTCGCCCAGGGAATTGTGTGCAGCACATACTCCAGGCCGATGGTGGCGCCCTCCGGCGTCGAGAGCGGGAAGGCGGCATCCACCTGAGAGAAAGCTACGCCGTAGCGGTCCATCTTGTTTCGAAGAAGAACCGGATCTTCCCAAAGAGCGACGTGCGGATGGTAGCCGAGGCCGTGGATCCAGCTCACGCCGTCGATCACGCCGCATTCGATCCAGTGGACCTCGTGTGCCTGCGCCCACGCCAGGCACTGCTCGAAACTCCAGAATGCCGAAGTGAAGGCGTCTGTATGAAAGCCGAGTTCCAGCATGGCTACCGGCTGGCCTCCCGTATGAAATCCATTCCGGCGGAGTGGAGGTGATCGATCATGGCCCGTTCGGCGGCGTCCGCCTGCCGTTTCAGGATGGCCTCGACGATTGCCTTGTGGCTGCTGCGCACCATTTCGACGTCAGGCATGAGACGCGCTTTCCCGGCATCGCTAGCCAGGATCCGGGACATGAGGAACTCATAGATGAGCAGCAAGACCGGATTTTCGGCGCCCCGGAAGATGGCGGTGTGCAGTTCGTAGTCCAACCGGGCGGCCATCTTCCAGTCCCGGTCGCGCATCTCCAGCCGCTGCCGGGCGCTCTCGATCTCCAGCAATTGCTTCTCGCTGGCGCGCGTTGCCGCCAGCCAAGCCGCGCGCGGCTCCAGGATCTTGCGTACCTCCAGCAGATCGAGCACGCCCAGATCCGTGGACGCTGCCGCCGTCAATGCGGGCAGCAGGTCCGGGCCAGCGCCGGCCGTCACGTAAGTGCCGGACCCGCGCCTGGTCTCCAACACGCCGACGCCAGACAGTACCTTAATGGCTTCGCGGAGTGCGGGGCGGCCCACGCCTAGTTCGGCCGCCAGAGCTCGCTCAGGCGGCAGTTTCGAGCCGGGCAGGAGTTGCCCGTGCTCGATGAGCGCCCGGACGCGGGTGAGGACGTCTGACCCGCCGGGTGGAACTGGCGGGGCGGCATCAGGGTCCCGCCTAGCCTTGTGGGTTGGCGCCACTGGAGTCAGCGAATTTCGCTTGAGCCAGACCATTTGAGTATCAGCCTAGCATAAGAATTGGTCTGACCAAGAATCTTTTTTAGACAATTGGATCCTTTTCTGTTGACAAGAACCCGCGCCAGTAGTACTTCTGGGTGTGGCCGCTTCGCGGTTGCCATTATTTGGTAAGACCACTTACTGTTTTTGTCCTCAAGGGGAATGTCCTCCAATGGAAATCGGTTTTCACACAGATGCGTTCAACAGCTCTTACTGGAGCTTCGACCAATGTCTGGAATGGGCCCACCGGCAGAACCTGCGTTACATCGAGTGCGGAACCATCGACGGCGTGTCGTGGATTCACGGTCTCGGCTACCAGCCGCACGTCGCGCTATGGGAGGATCCTCTGGCGTTGCGGCTGAAGATGGACCGCTTGGGGATACAGTTCTCGCAGCTCGACGCGGCCTTCCCGCTTTCGCGGGCGGAGGGAGCGACGTTGGGGGTCGAGTACGTACTGAGATCGCTGCGATGGGCGCACATCGCGGGTTGCCCGCGAATCGACACCACCGACGACCGGTTCCAGCCTCAAGGCATGACCGACCGCGAAGCGCTGGACCACATGCGCCGCATCTACACGCAGATCGTGAAGGTGGCCGAACTCTACGGAATCGTGATCAATATCGAACCACACGGGTACTTCACGACGAAGCCGGAATTCATGGATGAGATGTTGCGGTTCGTGGATTCCCCATGCCTGCGCATGAATATGGACACCGGCAATACCTTCATTGCCGGGCAAGACCCGGTGGCGTTTTTGGAGAAATTCAAGACCCAAGTGAGCCACGTGCATATCAAGGACGTCAGCCAGAGCCTGGCCGCCTCCGCCCGCGGGGAGCTGACCGGGATCGCCGTGAGCCAGTGCGCCATCGGCGACGGCGCCAATGCGGGCAATATTCGCCGGTGCGTGGAGATTCTGGCCGAGGCCGGCTACAACGGCGTGCTCAGCCTTGAGTGTGAAGGACAGGGCGGACCGATGATCGAGCAAAGCCTCGATTGGGTCCGCCAACTCCTGCAGGAAGTTGCAGCCCCAGTGGAGAAGGTTACCCATGAGTGAACAGATGATGCCGAACAACATGCCCGGCGCCCCGCGGCGCGATTTCCTGAAACTCGCGGCGGGAGCCGTCTCCACAAACGCGATGGCCGGCTACGTCGCCGCCAGTGACACCATCAAGGTGGGCGTCATCGGCTGCGGCGGCCGGGGCGAGGCCGCGGCCATGAACGCGATGAATGCCGACAAAGGCATCCGGATCGTGGCCATGGGCGACATTCGCCTGGACCGCGTGCAGGAGAAGAGATCGGCGCTTAAGCTCAAGTATCCGGAGCAGATGGCCGTGGACGACAATCACTGCTTCAAGGGTTTTGATGCCTACCGGAAGGTGATAGAGAGCTCCGACGTTGTCATCATCGCCAACGCCGCCAAGTTCCATCCGTACCACCTCAAGGTGGCCATCGAGGCGGGCAAGCACGTGTTCGTCGAGAAGCCTCATGCCATTGACCCCTCTGGTATCCAGATGGTCCGCGCGGCCATCGAAATGGCAAAGGCCAAGGGCCTCTCGGTGATGAGCGGGCTGCAGAGCCGCCACCATCCGGGCTATCAGGAAACAATGAAGCGGGTGCACGACGGCGCCATCGGCGACATCGTGGCGATCCAGGAGACCTGGCTGCGGCCGCCCTACGTCATGTACCAGAGGGCGCCCGGATTGACTGAAGTCGAGTACCAGGCCAGCAATCAGTATCACTTCCATTGGCTCTGCGGGGACGACGTGCCGCAGACGCTGATTCACAATCTGGACCGCGCCAGTTGGGCGATGCGCAACACGGCGCCCGTGCGGGCCTACGGCATGGCGGGACGCTCCACCCTGAAGGGTGAGATCTACGGCGATGTCTTCGACCATCACGCCGTCGTTTACGAGTTCGTTAATGGGGTGCGGATCTACGCGTATTGCCGCACCATCGACAATTGCTACAACGAGAATTCCAGCCTGATTCTCGGAACCAAGGGGCGCTGCGACTTGTTGAAGCTGAAGATTCAAGGAGAAACCAACTGGCAGCACCCCGGTTCGCAAGGCAAGGCCAACGCCTACGATCTGGAGCATGTCGCCCTGTTCACCGCGATTCGCACCGGCAAACCGGTGAACGCCGGCGACTACATGGTGCGCAGCACGCTGATTACTTTGATGGGCCAGTTCAGCTGCTATTCCGGCAAAGAGGTGACCTGGGAGCAGATTTCCAAGTCGGACTTTGTTCATCTGCCCCGGCCGGAAGACGTGCGGCCCGATATGGAGCCACCCGTCAGGCCGGGACCGGATGGCAGCTATCCGGTGTTCTACACACCGGGTGTATCAAAACTACTGTGATTCATTCGTCCGAAGCTTCCAAGACAGGGGTTACGCTATGCTCGCAACATCTGCTCGCAAGTTGCCGGCTGTTCTGGCCGGTTTCATCACTCTCTCCATTCTGGTCCCGGGACTCCAGGCCCAGACCAACTATGGCTCCATCGTAGGCACGGCCCGCGACGCCAGTGGCGCCGTGGTGCCCGGTGTCACGGTGACGGCCACCAACGAAAGCACCAATGCCGGCGCCACCGCCGTGACCAACGACCTGGGCGGCTACGCGTTCACCACGCTGGTGCCCGGGCCCTACAGAGTGCACGCCGAAGTCAGCGGATTCCGCCCGCTGGACATCAAAGGCATCCAGTTACAGGTCAATCAGACGGCCCGGCATGACATCACGATGCAGATTGGTCAGGTGACTGAGAAAGTGGAGGTTGCGGCCACTCTGGCGACGCTGGCCACCGACACCTCCGACGTCGGCCAGGTCATCAATAACAAGGAGATCGTGGAACTGCCGTTGAACGGGCGCCAGTATCTCCAGTTGGCCTCCCTGACCAATGGCGTGGTCACCAGCGGCAGCGCGGGCGGGGACAACGCCGGCCCGAACTTCACCAGCCAGGGTAACCGCGCATCGAACAACAGCTACCTGGTGGGCGGCATCGACACGCGCATCCAACGCAACAACACCTACGGCCTCAGCATCTCGGTGGACGCCATCGGCGAGTTCAAGATTTTACAGAACTCCTTCGCCGCCGAATATGGCCGCGGATCTTCGGTGGTGACCTCCACCATCAAGTCGGGCAGCAACGGCTTCCACGCCAGCATCTTCGAGTTCGTGCGTAACCAGATCTTCGATGCGCGCTACTCCTACAACTTCACCAATACCAAGACGCCGCTCCGCCAGAACCAGTTCGGCTTCAGCTTCGGCGGCCCCATCATCAAGAACAAGACGTTCTTCTTCACCAACTACGAAGGCGAGCGCATCCGCCAGACCGGTATTGGCTACGGTCAGATGCCTCTGCCCCAGTACTTCACGGGCGACCTGAGCCTGATGACTCAAAAAGCGAAGGACCCCGATACTGGCGCGCTCTTTCCGAACAACCAGATCCCCGCCTCGCGCATCACCGGCTTCTCGAAGGCCGGCCAGAAGTACTTCCGCGTGCCAAACGGCTCCCCACTGCCTGCCTTCAACTACACCGGCACGACCGGCACACAGCGCCGCGGCGACCAGGGTACGGTCCGGATCGACCACAACCTGAGCGACAAGATCCGGCTGAATGGCTTCCTCACCATGATGGACCGCGAAGACATCCAACCCGCTCTCAATGAATACAACGGCACCATCTCTACCATGAAGTCGAGGCCGGTGTGGGGCGTTGAGTATACCCATGTGTTCAACCCGACACTGTTGAACAACTTCCGCGTAGGCCGCTTCATCACCAACATGTACAACGGCCAGGATAAGACTACGCCGAAGAACGTGGCCGTCGAGGAGTTCGGCCTCAAGAACGTCCGGCCCGAGGACTTCGCCTACGGACCTCCTGGCTTGGCCCTCAACCTCTTCCAGCGCGCGGGGGTGCCGGATTGGCAACCCACCGGTGCCGAGGACTGGAACCTCCAGTTCAATGACCAGTTGACCATGACCCGCGGCCGCCACACTTTCAAGGTGGGCGCTGACATGCGCTGGTTGAGTTGGTATGACCTCGGCTGGGCCATCCAAAACGGCACATATACCTTCAACGGCCAGTACTCCACCAACCCGTTCGCAGACTACCTGCTTGGGCTCCCCAGCTACTCTCAGGTGGCCCTGCGCGGCGAAGGCAAGTACAGCTATACCCTCAAGCAGGCTGAGCACAGCTTCTACGCGCAGGACGACTGGAAGGTCAACCCCCAACTCACCCTGAACTACGGTCTGCGCTACGAACTCGTCCAGTTCCCGCTCGAAGTCGACAACGCTTTGTCCAATTGGGACTTCGCCAACCACACCATGCTGTTTGCAGGCAAAGAGTTGCCTCGCCGGTTGCTGCCCACCGACAAGAACAACCTCAGCCCACGCCTCGGCGCGGCCTATAACCCGAAGTGGGCGAAGAAGACCGTCATTCGCGGTGGTTGGTCCATGATGTACGGCAACTTCCGGCAGTACGAGGCCGCGCTCCAGCACTTCCATCCTCCGTACGTCAATGAGAACTTCATCTTCAACGACGCACCGAAGTACTCCTATTCCATCGCCAATCTCTGGCCAGCACCCATCACCGACTTCAAGAACGGCGATCTGAGCGGCACCACAGTCAACTACATCAACGACAAGGCCATGCCGATTAGCTACCAGTGGAACCTCAACATCCAGCGTGAGTTGCCCATGAACTTCCTCCTCCAGGTGGGCTACGTGGGCAACTCCGGCAAGGACATGCAGGTTCGCTATGACGCCAACCAGGCGGTTCCCATGGATCCGCTCAAGCCCACTGCCATCAATGACCGCCGGCCGTACAAGAGGCTCGGCTTCGTCAGCGCCAACAGCTCCAAGGGCATTTCCAGCTATCACGGCATGGATGTACACCTGGAGCGCCGGTACTCCAACGGACTCGCCGTTATCGGCAACTACACCTTCAGCAAACAGATGGGCATCCGGGGAGTGGACAACTACACCGTGATGATGATCGACAACATCCAACACAGCTATGGCCCGGAAGGCAACCAGCACCGCTCGGTCATCAGCTTCGTCTACGACATGCCGTTCGGCAAGGGCAAGAAGTTCGCCAATAGCATGCCGACCGCGCTGAATCTGATCATCGGCGGGTGGCAGACCAACGGAATTGTCACATTCCGTTCAGGCAGCTTCCTCAGCGCTGACTCCAGCGTCAACAACGGTGCCGGCGGCCGCCAGCAGAACCGCGCCGACGCCACGGGCCTGCCGGCCAACCTGCCCACGTCCGAACGGACCCGGCAGCGCTGGTTCAATACCGCGGCATTTGCCGACCCGGCTTACACGCGCTTCGGCACATCCGGCGTGGGTCCGCTCCTGGGCCCCGGCGGCTCCAACTGGGACCTGTCCATCTTCAAGAACACGCGCCTCAAGGAAGGCATTAATTTGCAGTTCCGCTGCGAGATGTTCAATGCCTTGAATCACGTCAACCTGAACAACCCAGCCGTTAACGTCAGCAATAGATCAACTTTCGGCACCATCACCGGCGCCGGCGCCGCGCGAATCATCCAACTCGGACTGAAGCTGGTCTTCTAGGCGGCAAGTCCGGGTGAATCTCAGCGTGGGCGATGCCGCGGCATCGCC
>JBBQLF010000176.1:0-8117 GCA_038327695.1 Bryobacterales bacterium | reverse complement strand
CACCTCCACGGGCTTGGCGCCCCGGGCGGCTGGCAGGTACTCATACCGGCCGCGATCGATGTACAGCTTACCCTGCGTTCCGCAAAACTCGATGCCCTCGCCCCGAATCCCTGGCGCCAGCGTAGCCTCGAACGTGGCCGTGTAGAGCCCGCCGTATTCCAGCAGCACATTGATAGTATCGGGCGCCGTCCGGCCGTCCTTGTAGTGATACACGCCACCGGCGGCGACGCCCGATGTCGGCGCATCGTTACCGAGGAACATGTGAACGACATCGATCCAATGGGTGAACAGATCCGTCACCTGACCGCCGCCGAAATCGAGATAGGCACGCCAGTTCCAGAACTGCTGCGGATCCCAGTCGCGCCACTTCACCGTACCGAGAAAGCGCGCCCAATCCAGGTTGCTGGGTTGCGTAGCCAGTTCCGCCGGCGCCCGCCGCAGGTGATAGGTGTTGCCGTGCCACCAGGTGCGAACCAGGGTGATCTTGCCGAGCGCGCCTGTGTCCATGTACTTCTGCTTGGCTTCGATGTAGTGTGCGCCCGAGCGCTGCTGGAGGCCCACCTGGCAGATGCGGTTGTTGATTCGCGCTGCCTTCACGATCACCGGCCCCTCCTCCATGCGCAGCGTCAGGGGCTTTTCGACGTAGACATCCTTGCCGGCGTTGAGCGCGTCCACGGCCGTGGCGGCGTGCCAGTGGTCGGGAGTCCCTATCAGCACAGCATCCAACGAACGATCCTCCAGCAGCTTCCGGTGATCCGTGTAGCTCTTGGCCTCTGGAGCCACGGACTTCGCCTTGTCGATCATCTGAGCGTAGACGTCACAGACCGCTGCGACGTTCACCTGACCGCTGGTCTGAAAAAGACCCATGACATGGCGGCCACGTTCACCGGCTCCTATCAATCCGAGATTGATCTTGTCGTTCGCACCCAGAATGCGCGAATAGGAGGCGGCTGTCCAGGCGAGCGCCGCCTGGCCGGTAGTGCGGAGAAACGTGCGGCGGGCTGAATGTATCGTGGGCATTATTTAACTATATGTGAGAACTTCCGGCCCGTTAGTCCACTACAGGTTCAGAAGGCGCGATACTCCACACGATGTACACTATCTCCTCCAGGGTCGAGCGGAGATCGCGCCTAGCCTGAACACGAAAAACCAGCTACAATCGTGCGCTGAGAGTCCCTCTCATGCGCACCATCCTCACATTCGCCCTCTTCGCCACTTCCCTCTCCGCCCAGATTCTACAGCTCACCCGCGGCGCCGTCGACTATCAGGTGTTCCAGCGGGGCCCAGGCAACGCAGCCAGCCTCAAGCTGGAAGGGTCCGCCCAGGGGGCCGCCGGCAAGAGCGTGGAAGCGCGGCTGGTGGCTGCCGGCCGGCCGCTCGCCAACTTTGACTGGAGGCCCGCCGGCTCAGTGAGCGGCACAGCCTGGACGGCGCAGATCGCCGGCGTGCCCACGGGCGGGCCGTACCGCCTGGACCTCCGCGTGGCCGGCGCGACGGCCGTGACAAGCGTCGCCAACCTGCTGGTGGGTGACCTGTGGGTGCTGGCCGGGCAATCCAACATGGAAGGCGTCGGCAACCTGGAGGGCCTTCCACTGCCAAGCGCGCTGGTCAACTCGCTCGACATGACCGGCACGTGGCTGGCCGCGGCCGATCCGCTGCATCGCCTGCCGGACTCCAACAATCGCGCCAACTGGCGCAGGAACGCGCAGGGGCAGCCCGAGAAACTCGAAGGTGAGGCGCTGGCGGCGTTCATCGCCAACCGCAAGAAAGGCGCGGGCGTAGGTCTGCCCTTCGCGCTGGAGATGGTGAAACGGACCGGGGTGCCGATTGGCTTGATCCCGTGTGCGCACGGCGGCACGTCCATGACGCAATGGGATCCGGCGTTGAAGGACCAGGGTGGCGACTCGCTCTATGGCGGAATGGTGCGCCGGTTCGTCCTCGCCGGCGGGCGCATCAAGGGTGTGCTCTGGTATCAGGGCGAATCAGACGCCAGCCCGGCCGCGGCCCCGCTGTTTGAGGAGAAGTTCCGGAGCTTCATTCAGGCCGTGCGCAAGGACTTTGCGCAGCCGGATCTGCCGTTCCTCTATGTCCAGATCGGCCGCCACGTTTCCGGCGCGGGCGCCGCCCAATGGAATCAGGTCCAGGACGCCCAACTCAAGGTGGAGTCGCAACTTGCCAACGCGCTGATGACAGGCTGCACCGACTGCGAATTGGATGACGGCATCCACGTGGGCACTGGCGACTTCCGGAAGCTGGCCAGCCGGCTGGCCAATCTGGCGACGGGCGCGGTGAAGCGCGGGCCGCGGCCCGTCTCGGCTCAGGTCAAGGGCGCCATGATTGTGGTGGAGTTCGCCGAAGTGAACGGCCGGCTGGTCCACGAAGGCCGGCTGACCGGCTTCACGCTGCACGGCGCGGACGGCACGCCGGTTCCGATGATCTACCGGCAAAGAGTGAGCGCGGACAATCCCAACCTGGTGGAGCTACTATTTGGCGGCAAGTTGCCGGAGGGCGTCACGTTGCATCACGGCGCCGGGCGCGATCCGTATCTGAACCTGCGCGACGAAGCAGGCATGCCCGTGCCCGTATTCGGGCCGGTGGCGGTGGCCCGGTAAGGCCTCACGGCGCCGGCTTGCGCGCCACCACGATGAGGGAGACCGGCCGCCACGGAATCAGTGCGTCAATGCGTCGCCAGAGTGGCACCAGCGCGTCGAATACCGCCAATTGAAACCGGCTGAATCTGCGCCTCTTGAGAATGCGCCCATTCCAGTACCAACCGGGCCGGGTCACGCGGTTGAACGGCAGCAGGTGCTCCACCTCGAAACCCGCGGCGCGCGTCTTGGCCATCAACTCGTCAGCCGAGTAGCGGCGGTGGTGCCCCAGGACCCGGTCCAGTTCCCCGTAAACGGACATACCCTCTGGCACTAGCACGATGGCCCGCCCCCCTGGTTCCAGCGTGTCGAACATGTTGCGCAGGCCGGACGCGTCGTCTTCCACGTGTTCCAACACGTTCAAGCAGACGATGGTGTCGACGCAACCGCGGACCGAGGCGAAGTCCGAAGCCCGGCTCAGATCGCACTCGAGGGCCCGGAAATTGGGGCGGTGGGCGAGACGCGTACGCAGCCGTGCGAGGTGCTCCCCGTCGATGTCGGAGGCGACGTAGAGTTGCCGGCGCGGCGCCAGGCAGCGCGAGAGATTCCCCATGCCTGCGCCGATCTCCAGAACGCGCGTGCCCACGTACGGCCGGATCGTGTCCGCCATCCATAGGTTGAACCGATTGGCTGAGGACAGAGTGTCCAGGATCTCCGGGCCGGATTCGAGGTAGACGTCGCGCACGAATGCGAAGCGCAGGACCGTGAGTGCGCCAAGCAACGCATCCAGCTTGCCGATCTTCTTGCCCTCATCGTAGGTGCGGCCGTGGTAGCTGATTGGCGTCTCATAGATGCAGACTTGGCGCTGCGAGAGCTTGATGGTGATCTCAGGCTCGAAACCGAACCCGTCGCTGCGCAGCGGGATGCTTTTGAGCAGCGACGTACGGAAGGCCTTGTAGCAAGTCCACACGTCGGTCAGGTTCAGGTCGCTCACTAGATTGACGAAGGTCGTGAGGAACATGTTGGCCAGGGCGTGCCAGAAGTAGAGTACGCGGCGTTGAATGCCGACGGCGAATCGAGTCCCGTACACGGCATCGGCACGGCCTTCCAGCAGCGGCTCGAGCAGCGCGGGCCAGTCGCGCGGGTTGTACTCCAGGTCAGCGTCCTGGATCAGCGTGTACTCGCCTTGCACGTATTCGAGCGCCGTGCGAATGGCCGCGCCCTTGCCCCGGTTGGTCCGGTGACGGATGGCGCGGATCATCGCCGGGCGGGCCGCGGCGCACTGCGTGGCAATCTCCCATGAGCCATCGTCCGAACCGTCATCAACGATGACGATCTCGCGATCCAGCCCCTCGGGCAGGACGGCCCCGAGCGCGCGATCAATGACCGCGCCGAGGAACTCTTCCTCGTTGTAGACAGGCACAATGATGGATAGAAGCGGCATCGTTACTTCAAGGGAGGACGTTGGGTGTGCCACCCTGTCACGCTTTGATAGGCCAACGCCAGGCGCAGCGGCGCACCCTCCTCCCACAGGCGGCCCAGAAAGCTGATGCCCTGCGGCATGCCTTTGACGAAGCCACACGGCACCACCACCTGCGGGTTGCCCGTGAGGTTGGTGGAAGACAGGTGGGAGTAGGGCGGGCAGACGATCACATCGAACGGCGCAAAGGCCGTATGCATCGCCTCCATCAGCAGGGTGCGGGCGCGCTGGGCGCGGAGGTACTCCACGGCTGGAATCAGCCGCGCCGTGCGAAACGAATTCGGCCACGCATTGCGCGCCTGATCCTTCAGCTGGGAAACCCGGCCGTCGCGAGTGATGTCGTCAAAAGCACAGGCTGCTTCGGCGTTCAAGAGCAGCATCAGGGTGCCGGCCGTCGCGTCCGGCAGTTCGACAGGCTTCATCTGCACGCCTGTCTTGTTGAGATCGTCCAGAGCTTTAGTGTAGACGTCCTTGTCCTCGCCCTGCATCCGGTCAAACGCCTTCTGCGCGATGCCGGCCCGCAGGCTGGAGACCGGTGTCCGCGGATCCCAGTGGAGCGGCGCGGCCGTGACGGTGCGGTCATGGCCGTCCGGTCCGTAGATCGCGTGGAGCACCAGGGCGCAATCCTCCGCGGCGCGGCAACTGGGGCCAATCGTATCCATCGTCCAACTCAAACCCATGGCGCCGAAACGCGATACGCGGCCGTAGGTAGGCCGCAGGCCGGTCACCCCGCAACGGATGCTGGGCGAAACGATGGAGCCGAGCGTCTCGGTCCCGATGGCAAATCCGAGCAGGCCCGCCGCCGTGGCCGAGGCCGAACCCGCCGACGATCCGCTGGATGTCTGCTCCACATTCCAGGGGGTCTTCGTCATACCGCCGAACCAGAGGCCGCCCATGGCCAGCGCGCCCATGGATAGCTTGCCCACCAGCACGGCGCCCGCCTGAGTCAGGCGCGTGTAGACGGTGCAATCGGTATCGATCATCTGATCCTGGAACGGCTCGGCGCCCCAAGTGGTCTTGATGCCCTTGGTGGCAAACAGATCCTTCAAGCCGTACGGGATGCCATGGAGAGGGCCGCGGTACTTGCCGGCGGCGATTTCAGAGTCAGCGCGCGCGGCCTGCTGGAGTGCCAGTTCCTCAGTCAGCGTGACCAGGCAGTTCAACTTCGGCGCGAACTGCTTCAAACGCGCCAGATAGATTTGGGTCAGACGCAATGAACTGACGCGGCGCGATTTGACGAGGGCAGCCAGGCGCGTCAGCGGCAGAAACGCGATATCCTCGTCGGAAGCGGGCACGGCCAGAGAGGGCGCGGGCGAAGGACGAAAACGCGCCGGTCCGGGTTTCGGTTGCAGACCTGGCAGCCCGGGATGGAAGGAGAAAGCCGGTTCGGTGTCGAGCGGAACTTCGATCTTCCGCAGTTTCTCGTACTCGCCGATGGCGCGGCTCACGCCGGGCAACATCAGATCGAGCTGAGCGTCGTCGAACTTCAACCCGATGACCGCCAGCGCGGCGGTCAACTGCTCCTTCGACAGTTTTGACGTCCCGGCCGGGGGCGCCGGTTGCGCCTGCGCCGGGCGTGCCGCGGCAAGAATTGCGGCCAACTGCATGATCTGGCGTCTATCCATGAGTCTCCATAATATCTTCTCGTCCGGCAAGGGCGGCGCTAGCATCTAAGAGGACACCTATGAGGATCCTTCTGTACAGCGGCAAGGGCGGCGTGGGCAAGACCACGGTCGCGGCGGCAAGCGGGGTGCGCCTGGCCGATCTGGGCTACCGGACTCTGGTCATGAGCGTGGACCCGGCGCATTCGCTGGCGGATTCCTTCGATCTGGAATCCAGCCTGTTTCACGGCAGGACCTCGGAACCCTTGGAGATCGCGCCGAACCTCTCGATTCACGAAGTGAACATTCAGAAGGAAATCCGCCGCCATTGGGCGGAGATCTCCAACTACATCACCACCATCCTGCGCACGTCCGGCCTGAAAGACGTGGAGGCGGAGGAAATGGCGATCTTCCCGGGCATGGAAGAGCTGAGCGCCATGATGTACGTAAATCAGTACCAGCGGCAAAACACCTACGACGTGGTCGTTCTGGACTGCGCGCCCACCGCGGAGAGCCTGCGCTTTGTCTCCATGCCCGCCACGCTCAACTGGTACATGAAGCACATCTTTCCAGTGCAGCGCGGAATTCTGAAAGCGGTTCGGCCGCTGGCGAAACACGTGTCACCAGTGGAACTTCCGCCAGACAGCTATTTCGCAAACATCAAGGACCTCTTCGGGAAAATTGAAGGCATTGACACTCTCATGGAGGATCCGGAAGTAACCAGCGTCCGGCTGGTGACCAACGCTGAGAAGATGGTGGTGCGGGAGACGCAGCGTGCCTTTGTCTATATGTCGCTGCACGGCCTGACGGTCGATGAAGTGATCGTCAACCGCGTCCTCCCGAATACCGTGACTGACGAGTTCTTCGCCGAGTGGCGCGCCTCGCAGACGCGCTTTCTGGGCGAGACGGAGGCTTACTTCGCGCCCGTGCCCGTGCGGCGCGTGCCGTTGTTCCGGCACGAAATTCTGGGTCTCGACCGGATCCGCGAGCTGGGACAAGTCTTGTTTGCGGACCGGTCGGACCCGGCAGCGGTAACCCGCCGGGAGCGGCCCTATGAGTTCACAAAGTCAGATGGGCGGTACCAGGTTCAGCTTCGAGTGCCGTTCACGGAAAAGGGGGAGGTGGGCCTGTTCAAGAAGGGCGAAGAGCTCGTCGTCGAAGTCGGCACGATCCGGCGGCACATCGGGCTCCCGATCTCGATGGCGCAGTTGCGGCCTGTCCGCGCGAAGCTAAATGATGGCATCCTGATAGTAGAGATGGAGGAAGGCGCATGATGGAAACGGAAGAAAAGACCCAGCACACCTGCAGCGGCCAGGGCTGCCTCTGCCACGGCGCCGGACCGCTGTTGAGCGACTTCCTGCGGCGCATGGGACCGCCGGAAGGCGCCAAACGTCACTTCGAGGCGGCGCGCCTGGAGTTTCTGAAGGGCGTACGCTCCATGCTCGATGCGCGCATCGAGGACCTCACCAGGGCCGAGCCAAAGGGCACAAAAGTCAACGTGGAGTAGTCACGCACATGAGCCGGCCAGTCACCATCCTCGCCATCGCCAGCTATGAGAAGGGCCATGCGTTTCTTCGCCAGGCCAAGGCGGAGGGCGCCCGCGTGCTCCTGCTGACGTCGCTGAGCCTCAAGGACCGCGCCCACTGGCCGCGTGAGTCCATCGACGAGATCTTCTACATGCCGGACGTGGACAAGGAGTGGAACAAAGCGGACACGCTGAAGGCCGTCGCCTATCTCGCCCGCACGGAACACCTGGACCGGGTTGTGCCGCTGGACGATTTCGACCTGGAACTGGCGGCATCTCTGCGCGAACATCTTCGAATTCCCGGCATGGGCGAGACCACAGTGCGGCGGTTTCGCGACAAGCTGGCTATGCGCATGTCGGCCTACGAGGCGGCTATCGCCGTGCCGGCTTTCGTGCATATTCTGAATCACGACCGGATCCAGCGATTCATCGGCAAAGTCCCGCCGCCGTGGGTGTTGAAGCCGCGGAGTTTCGCCGGCGCCATCGGAATTCAGAAGATCGAGAGCGCGGATCAACTGTGGCAGGCGCTGGAACAGTTGGGCGACTTGCAGCCCAACTATCTGCTGGAGCGCTACGTGCCCGGCGACATCTTCCACGTGGACTCCATCGTCTACGAGAAAGAGATTCGGTTCGCCGTGGCCAGCGGCTACGGACGCCCGCCGCTGGATGTCTCCCATGGGGGCGGCGTCTTCACCACGCGATTGCTGGAACGTGGATCGGAGCGCGAGCGCCTGCTGCTCGAAATGAACAGCCATCTCCTGGCCGCGCTGGGTCTGGTGCGCGGCGTGTCGCACACGGAGTTCATCATCGGCCACGACGGCATCGTGTACTTCCTGGAGACGGCGGCGCGGGTAGGCGGGGCACACATCGCGGAGTTGGTGGAGGCGGCGACTGGCATCAATCTGTGGGCCGAATGGGCGCGC
>JBBQLF010000175.1:0-8119 GCA_038327695.1 Bryobacterales bacterium | reverse complement strand
TACAGGCCGTCCTGATCGGTGACGATCTTCACCACCACCAGGCGCAGGCCGACCGGCGCGGTGGCGATCACCTGGACGTCTTTGATCTTCGGTGACGGCGTAGCGCGCGTGGCGCGGGCCACCTGTTCCTGAGCGGCTATCTGGCGCGGCGTGAGCGCACCGGCGGCGACAAGGCCGAGCATGTTACGGCGATTCATGGGCTGTTACTTCCCTTCTTTGTCTTCCAACATTCTCTGCAAGCTCTCCATCTGTTGGCGAATCCGGCGCTCGCGGCTGACGAGAGTCAGCACGTAGCCTATCAGAATCAGCCAGCAGGCGATAAGCCCATAAGCGAGGTATTCAAAGTTGCGGGCGGCGGCGTCGTTCATGTGAGTTGTCTCCGGGGACAGAAAATTAGAAGGCGTGGGCGGCGCGGCGCATGGCGTCGATCTCGCGCTGGCGTTTTTCCTGCATCATGCGCACAGCGATCAGGCAGAAGGCGACCATCAGAATCGGCACCCAGTTGCCGTAAAGCATGGCGCGGTAGCCGGAATCCATCTTGCCGTCCCCGTAGAGGACGGGCTGGGGATGCTGCGTGCGGAACCACTTGATGGAGAAGAAGACGAAGGGGACCACGCTGAAGCTCAGGATGGACATGACGGCCGAAAGGCGGGCCCGCTCCGTGGGTTCCTCAATGGCGCGCCGCAGCACCAGGTAGCCCGCGTACAACAGCCAGCAGATCAGCATGGAGGTCAGGCGCCAATCCCAGGTCCACCAGATGCCCCAGATGATGCGCGCCCAGATCATGCCGGTAATCAGGTTGGCTGCGCCGAAAGCCAGGCCGACCTCAATGGTGGAGACGGCCACGGAATCCCACTTGAGGTTCTTGGTCTTCAGATACGAAATGCCCGCAATCAGGGAGACAAAGAAGCAGAGGAAGCAGGTGAAGGCGGCCGGGACGTGGAAGAAGATGATGCGGAAAATCGCCCCCTGAAATGCTTCATCCGGCAACCCGGTGAGCATGGTGTGGATGTTGCGCGTCAGGATCAGGGCCGCGACGGCGCCAAGGGCGTAGAGGATCTTTTCTCGCATGTCGGATGCTCTATTGTATCGTCAGCTCAAGCCCTTGACGCTCCAGCCCCGGCGATAGCGGCGGCGCACGTGGGCATTGGCTTCAGACGAATTCGTGAATTTCAGCTTGCGCGCGTTCCATTCCAGCGTCGTATTGGGGAAGCGCGTCGCAACCGGGCCCAGCAGGACCGCTTCAGTCAGCGCACCGGCATAGTCAAACGGCGTGGAGGTCTTGCCGTTGCCGAGGACGGCTTCCACAAACTGGTGGTAGTGGTCAGCGGGCTCGACCTTCGGCCTGGGGAAGTCGCGGAACTGCGTCTCCGGCAGCAGGACCGGCGCGCCAATGTGCGGCAGCAGCATAACGCCCTTTTCGCCCAGAAAGATGGAGCCCTGGCCGGGCACTTTGATGGTGCCGATCTGGTCCGTGATTTCGCTGGGCGGGCGCTGGGCGCCGTCGTACCAGGTGATACTGATCGTCTTGCCCGCCGAGTACGCGGTGCCGGGAAACGTGTAACGGATGATGGCATCGATGGCCCAGTTGTGCGGACCGGGCGCCGGGCCCTCGGAACGCACCGATAGCGGCGCGGTGAGCTGCAGGCACTCAAAGACCGGATCGTAGATGTGGCAGCCCATATCGCCGAAGGTGGCTGTGCCGAAGTCGATGCGCTTGCGCCAGTTGCCGGGGTGATAATAACCCTTCAAATAAGGCCGGGCCGCCGCCACCCCCAGCCACAGATCCCAGTTCAGCCCCGGCGGGACGGGGTCACTGCGGTCAGGCACCGGCGCGGTGTCGCCCCACTTTTTCTCGCTCCAGGCGTGGACCTCCTTCACCTTGCCGATGGCCCCGGATTGGATGAGGGCCACGGCCGTGCGGTACTCCGGCGCGGAGTGGATCTGGATGCCCATCTGGGTGATCAGTTTCTTCTTGCGCGCGAACTCCGTAATGTGGCGGGTCTCATAGAGGTCGTGGCAGAGCGGTTTCTGGACGTAGACGTGGAGCCCCTGACGCATGGCGCTCATGGCCATGGGGGCGTGCATGTGGTCCGGCGTGCCGATGCAGGCGATATCGAGGTTCTTTCGTTCCTTGGCAAGCATCACGCGCCAGTCCTCGTAGACGCGGGCTTCCGGGTACTTCTGTTGCAGGCGCTTCAGGCGCGTGGAGTCCACCTCAGCCACGCAGACGAGCTTAACCTTCTCGTGGGTGGCGATGCCATTCAGCGTGGCGTAGGCCATGCCATCGCCGCCGAAGCTGGCCAGACGCAGCGTACCGCTGGGCGGCGCGGAGAACAGATTGGGCAGAAAGAAGGGCGCGGCGGCGGCCTGTTTCAGAAACGTGCGGCGAAGGGAGCGTGAGCTGGGCATGATGATTCCGGCCTTGGGCCGATTCCGAGCATACCGCAGAGTCCGGGCAGCCCGGGCCACCATTCCCGCCGGCCCATGACCCTGATATGGTAGGTGGCGGCAGCCATGAAACGACGCACCTTCTTTTCTACCGGCCTGGCGGCCAGTGCCGCCGCGCAGGTGCCCGATCTGGGCAAGAGCAAGTTGAAGATCACATCGGTCCGGCTGGTGAATCCGCGGCCGAAAAGGCCCGCGCCTCGCTTCACCCCTGCGCCGGGGTCCTGGAGCACGCAGGCGGTGGAGGTGGCCAACCCCATGTCCATCTACCCCCAGTACAAGGCAACGCGCTCTCTGTTCTTCCCGGATCCAGGCAAGGTGCCGGGGTTTACCGTCGAGATCGCGACAGACCAGGGCGTCAAAGGCTACGGCAGTGGCGGAGCCGCGGGCGGAGTCGTCGTGGAAGGACACCTCACCAAGCTGCTCATGGGCGAAGACCCATTCGATATCGAGAAGCTTTGGGATATCCAATGGCGCTCTACCATGCACTATGGCCGGATGGGCGTGACCATGAACGCGATCAGCGGTGTCGATCTGGCACTCTGGGACCTCATCGGCAACGCGCTCGGGATGCCCGTCTACAAGATCCTGGGCGGACGGACCAAGGACCGGATTCCGGCCTATTGCACGGGCAACGACATCGAGCAGCACGTCGAGTTCGGCTTCAAGCGGCTGAAACTGGCAATGCCTCATGGCCCTGCCGATGGCCGCGAGGGCATGCGCAGGAACGAGGAGGTGGTGAAGCGGGCGCGCGCCGCGCTGGGCAGGGACGGCGACATCATGCTGGACTGCTGGATGGCCTGGACCGAACGCTACACCCTCGAGATGGCGGAGCTGCTGGCGCCTCACCGTGTCTACTGGATGGAGGAAGTTCTGCAGCCACATGATTACGCGGGCTTCGGACGGTTGCGGAAGTCGATCCAGTCCACACGCATAGTGACCGGCGAACATGAGTATGGCCGCTATGGCTTCCGGTCACTTCTGGAGCATCAGGCGGCGGAGATCTGGCAACCGGACCTTCACTGGTGCGGCGGCCTCACTGAGATGAGGAAGATCGCGGCCATGGCGGCGGCCTACGACATTCCGGTGATCCCGCACGGGGGAGGAACGTCCCAGGACGGCCTGCACTTCATCATGGCCACCACCAACAGCCCCTGGGCCGAAATGTTTCTCCCGCCGCCGGGTGGGCCACCTGAAGTCTACAGCCGGTTCGAAGAGGAGTACCGGATCACTCGCGGCCCGGAAGGCATCTACACGACGCCCTCGGACCGCCCGGGCTTCGGCTGGGAGTTTGAGGCGGCCTGACCAATTCAGAGGAAATGGCGGCGCTACCGAACCAGGCTCAATGCCAACTCGCCAGTCCTGACATTGCCCGCCTGCTTGGCGATCAGCGCCTGTTCCTTCGTCCGTGGCAGCTTCACCCCGGCTTCGCGGCCCGGCGCCCTGACTTCTGCCAGCCGGTAGTCCCCAGCCAGGATTTCGAACTTCACCCACGGATTTAGGGCGCCGCTCGAAAGTCCGGCTGGCGTTGTCATGACGGCAATGGTCCTGTTCTGATCGGCATTGTGAATCTGCAACATCGGGCTACCCGCCTGGGCGGATCCTTCAATTACGTACACCCCGGCCGGCAGGAAATCCCCGCCCGCCTCGAACGCAAACGGAATGGTCACTCGCAGGCGGCTCTGCGTCTGTGCCGGCGCCGCCGCGATCATCACCACCAGGCAGCCCACCGCCGCCCATCCGGCAGCCTTGAACATCTTGTACGTCATGGTTGTTCTCCTTCTGGCGTCTGTCGCCACCCATACAGACGATGCTCGCGGGCATCTGCCATGCGCCACTCGATGCCACAACGAAGCTGGCGAACTATGGCGCACTTTGACGCGTCTTACGCGAAAGGGGCAGTGCTCCAACCAGGCTGCTGCGCCAGCCCATGTCACAATCCGCTCCAGCTCACAGACAATCAGACCTGATTGCCATCCACGCGCCGCGGCGGCTCGACGCGTGGAATGACATCGCCTCCTATCTCCGGCGCGGCACGCGGACCGTCCAGCGCTGGGAGCGCGAGGAAGGGCTCCCAGTCCACCGCCTCCAGCACGGCAAACTCGGCTCGGTTCTATGCCTGGGCGCATGAGCTCGATGCCTGGTGGGCCAACCGGGGCGCCGGCGTGTCCAGCCCACCGGCCGCCGAGCCCGCGCCGCCTTCGCTTGCCGTCCTGCCGTTCGCCGGCCTCAGCCAGCAGCAGGACCAGCAATACTTCTGTGACGGTATCGCTGAGGAGCTGACCCTGGCCCTCGGCAAGATCGGCGGCCTTCGCGTCTGCTCCCGCATGTTTTCGTTCCGCTTCCGGGGCGGGGCAGTGCCGGCGCGAGCCATCGCCCGCCAGTTGAAAGTGGGCGCCCTGCTGGGCGGCAGCGTCCGGCACCCGGCGGGCCGCCTCCGCATTCTGGTGACCCTCGTAGATCCTGAAAGCGACTCCCAACTCTGGTCCAACGTCTTTGACCGGGAACTGGGCGATGTCTTTGCCATCCACGACCGTGAAGGAGTGGTTGGATAGGTTATTTCGAAACAGGCCCTTACCATATGAGTGGCAGGCGCATCCCTGTCTCTCAGCGATCTTTCCCGGCACGGACTCCTGCCCGTCTTTGGGGCACGGGATCCCCGGCAACGCTTCGATGATCGCGCTGTCTGAGCCCCAGACTTCACCGGTGCCCAAAACCGCGAACGTGGGAGGCTCTGGACGTTCGAAGCAATAAGGTAGCCGCACGAATCCTCTTTCTCGACGAATCGATTCCACCAAGACGGCGATGACTGTCCTCCTGCAATCGCCGCGCCCAATCGAACCAGCATCCCTAGCTCCCCGTGATTGCGGGGCCTACTACGTCCGTTGAACGGTCCGCCAAGCGCACATCTGGCCCGCCACACCCGGGCACCGAATCAGCGCCCGCTTTCGGCCTCCCCTAGTATCATCGGGAGGGAGCGTGTGCGCGTGGACAAGCTGATTGAGGACGTAACGGAATCGGCGCTGGAGCTGAAAAGCGATTGGCGCCACATTGGCCGCTACCTTTTGGATACGGAAGCGCACGTCTACGCCTTCGCCATCGCTGCCAATGTCCTCCTCGCCTTCTATCCCTTCATGCTGGTCCTGATCGCCCTGTTCCGGCACGTCTTCCACTGGCCCGCTGCCGAACTGGCGCTCTATGCGGCCATCAAGGACTTCTTCGCCGGTACCACCGGCGGCTTCCTGGCCTACAACCTCAAGGTCTCCGCTGACTACGTCAGGCAGTTCGAATGGGTCTCCATGCTGTTGTTGCTGTTCACCGCCAACGGCGTCTTTCTGCCGCTGGAAGTGGCGTTGAACCGGGCCTGGGGCGTGAAAGTGAATCGCAGCCTGTGGAAGAACCAACTGGTAAGCATGGGGCTCATCTTCGCTTGCGGCGGGCTGGCGTTGCTCTCGGCGGCGCTCACCGGCGCGGGCATTGAGGTGTGGCAGGCCTTTTTCGGAACTAAGCTGATGGCGCCGGTGCTCCTGGTGCAGGGCGTCGCGAAGCTGGCCTCCATCCCGATCACCGTGGCCATCCTGTTTCTCGTCTTCTGCTACCTGCCCAATACTGACGTGCCCATGAAGCTCGTGCTGCCGCGCGTGATCGTCATCGGATTGGTCCTGGAAACCCTGAAGTGGATCAACCTCGCCATCTGGCCGTGGCTGTTTGGCAAGCTCTCGCGAGAGTACGGCGTGTTTGTGAACTCCGTAACAATTCTCACCTGGAGCTTCCTCGCCGGGTTGGTAGTCCTCGCCGGGGCGGAGTGGACCGCACTTCGGGCGCGCTCCGCCGGAACTTCCACTACGCCAGCAGCGTCAATTCAAGATAGAATGGGTTCGGAATCTGTTCTCTGACCCCGATTTCAATAACTACTCTTAGAGGTTGCTGCACATGGCCGACAATCAAGACCTAACCCGCCGCGATGCCATCAAGGCCGCGGGCGCAGTCACGCTCGCCGGTGTCGCCGGCGCCCAGCTCATGGGTGCCCCGGCCATTATCAAAGCTCGCGCCGCCACCAACGCCGTCAACTTCGGCATGGTCGGTACGGGCAGCCGCGGGGCCTACCTGCTGAAGCATCTGAAGGGGGTCGACACTGGCAAGTGCGTCGCCATCTGCGATCTCACCGATGAGGCGCTCAAGAAGGGCGCTGAGACCATCGGGACCAACCCGAAGCAGTACAAGGACTACCGCGAACTCCTCGCTGACAAGAACGTGGAGGCGGTGTTCGTCACCACGCCCCTGTACCTGCACTACCCGGTGACCAAAGACGCCCTCGACGCGGGCAAGCACGTCTTCTGCGAAAAGAGCCTGGTGTTCAAGCCCGAAGAGGTGCACGCCCTTCGCGCCCTGGTCCATTCCAAACCGAAGCAGGTGATGCAGGTGGGCTTGCAGCGCCGCTACAGCGCCATGTATCAGGCTGCGCGCCAGATGATTGAGAAGGGCCTGCTCGGTGAGGTCACTTACGTCCAGGCGCAGTGGCACCGCAATCCCGGCTGGAAGATGAAGAAGGACGTTCCGAATCCGAGGATGGCCAACTGGCGCCTCTTCCGCGAGTATTCCGGCGGCCTGGTGGCCGAGCTCGCCTCCCACCAGATCGACGTGGCGGACCGCATGCTCGGCATGACCCCGGAAGCCGTCATGGGCATGGGCTCGCGCGATTTCATGAACGATGGCCGCGACATCCTGGACAACGTTCAGCTCATCTACAAGTACCCCAAGGGCCGGCGGCTGGTCTGGACCGGAATCCCGGGCTCCTCCCACTGGGCCGGTGTCGGCGGCGCGCGCACAGAGATGGGTGAGATGATCTGCGGCACCAAGGGCACCATCCACATCACCATCGGCGACGACACCAACAAGCCCATCGGCATGTGGTTTCGCGAGCCCACGCCGCCGGCCGCTATCGAAGAGGCCAAGAAGAAGAAGGAACCGGTGAAGGCCGGCGCCACCATGATCTCCGCCGCTGGCTCCCGTCCGCTGCCCATTCTATTGAGCCGGGATCTCATGACGGGCCAGGAAAGCTTCCTCGAGAAGGAAATGAAGTTCGCCCGCATGTGGCTGTATCAGAAGGGCGTGCTGGTTCCGGAAGAAGAGAAGAATCCGGTCGACATCGAGCTGGAGAGCTTCTTCAACGACTGCCGGACCGGTGGCCACCCGCTGGCCGATCTGGAAGTGGGCCTGCAGGATTCCATCGCCGTCATCCTGTCCAACCTCGCGCTCGACGAAGGCCGTACCGTCTACTTCAACGAGATCGACAAGATGGGCAAGGGCGGCGCCGTGCCCGCTGCCAAGCCCCCCGCTGCTGTCAAGAAGGGCTAACGCTCCTCACGTTCCGTTTGTGGAAAGGGCCATCCTGCGGGGTGGCCCTTCGTGTTTTCCTTCAACTGCGGCAGGGCCCTCCGATACATTGGCATACGCCTTAAAGTATTAGTCGCTGAGCCGATTCCTGGTGACAAGGGGATTTCGCGCCAGGTAGCCGTCGCCGCCTCATGCTTCGGCACTCGCGAGAAACGACCCACCTCTGCTCGCCAAAACTGACCCACTCAGGCCGCTGCCCCACAGGGCGTTTCGGCTGGCCGCGCCACGCGGCATTCGCCGCGGATGATAATGCCACACAAACTGGTTACAGGAA
>JBBQLF010000174.1:0-8131 GCA_038327695.1 Bryobacterales bacterium | reverse complement strand
GGAAGAAGCGCGCCATGTCTACCATGCAGTCGCGGTCGTCCAGCACCACCAGGCCGCCGGAGCCCATGATGGCGCCGGTCTTGGGAATGGCGTCGTAGTCGATGGGCGTGTCAGCGAGCGCGGCCGGGATGCAGCCGCCGGAGGGTCCGCCCATCTGCACGGCTTTGAACGTGCGCCCGTTCGGAACGCCGCCGCCGATCTCTTCGACAATCTCGCGAATGGTGAGGCCCATGGGTACTTCGATGAGGCCGCCGCGCTGGATTTTGCCGGCCAACGCGAAGACCTTGGTGCCCTTGCTGCCTTCCGTGCCGAGCGCTGCGAATGCCGCGGCGCCGTGGCGCAGGATCCACGGCACGCAGGCCAGGGTTTCGACATTGTTGATCAGCGTGGGCGCGCCCCGGAAGCCGCGCTCCACCGGATAAGGCGGGCGCAGGCGAGGCGTGCCGCGGCCGCCTTCCAGGGAATGGATGAGCGCCGTTTCCTCTCCGCAGACGAACGCGCCGGCGCCCTCGCGCACTTCCATGTGGAGGGCGACGCCGTGCTCGCGAGCCTGGGTGATGGCGTGGCGCACGTTGCGCACGGCGAGCGGGTATTCGACGCGGATATAAAGAATGCCGTGCGCGGCGCCGATGGCGTGGGCGGCAATGGCGAGACCTTCCAGCACGCGGTGGGGATCGGCTTCCAGCACCAGGCGGTCCATGAATGCGCCGGGGTCGCCTTCATCGCCGTTGCAGATGACGTACTTCTCCGTGCCAGGCTGGCTGCGGGCCGCCGACCATTTGCGGCCGGTGGGGAAGCCCGCGCCGCCGCGGCCGCGCAGGCCGGATTCGGTGATCTGGGCGATGACCTCCGCCTGGTCCATGGCTTGGCAGGCGCCAAGGGCCTGGTAGCCGTCTCGGGCGAGGTATTCGCCGATCTGAGCGGGGTCGATCTGGCCGCAGTTCTCGAGGACGATCCGTTTCTGCTTGCCGAGATAGGCAGTGGCGTCCACGAGGTTTTCGGACGGGTCCGCGCGGAGCTTGCGGAGCCAACCTCCGGCGTGCCGGCGGGCGATGGCGCGGGCGGTTTCGGGGGTGACCTTGCCGTAGAGCGCGATAGGCCGGCCGGCTTGGACGATCTGCACGGTGGGCTCGCAATGGCACATGCCGTTGCAGCCCACTGCCTTGACGGTGGCGCGGGCGCCCAGGGTGGCTACCAGGGCATCGCGCACGGCTTCGCCGCCGCTGGCGACGCCGCAGGAACTGAGGCCGACACGGAACTCCACAGGGCCGCCGTTCATGCCGGTACTCCTGGCTTGGCCGCGGCGAGGGCGTCACAGGCGGTGGCGGGTGTGAGTTTGCCGGCGGTGTGCTCATCCACCATGAGGACGGGCGCGAGGCTGCAACAGCCCAGGCAGGCCACTTCCTCGATGGTGAAGGTCCGGGACGGATCGGTGTCTTCGCCGTCTGCAATGGCGAGGCCGCGGCGCAGTTCGTCCGTGATCTGGCGCGCGCCGGCGACGTGGCAGGCGGTGCCGTGGCAGACGCGCACGATGTGCTCGCCCACGGGTGACCGGCGGAAGCGCGAGTAGAAAGAGGACGTGCCGGAGATCTGGGCGGGGGTGATGCGGGTGAGCTCGCAGACGCGGCGCAACGCTTCGTCGGGCAGGTAGCGATAGTGGGCCTGAATCGCTTGCAGGATGGGGATGGCGGCTTCGGGGTCGCGGCCTTCCTTTTCGACGAGGCGGTCAACGAAGGCGAGGTCGATTTCGGGCGGGGCGGCCGCCGTCTGGAGTGGCAGGGCTCCGCGGGCAGGAGCCGAGGATGCGTGAACGGGTTTGGCCGGTGCGGGCTTGGGGTGGGCGGCGAGTTGTTTCTTGGCGCCCGTGAGGAAGGCGGCAGCGGCGGCGGCCAGCAGCAGAGAGAGCCAGTTGATGCGCTGGCGGCGGGCGCGCTGGAACTCGGCGATCCGTTTCTGTTCGGCGGCGAGGACGGGGGCGATTTTGGCGTCAGTCCGGGCCTGCTCCTGGAGCGCGGCGATGCGGGCATCGCTCAGCGGGGTCCAGCGGCGGACCACGGCGTAGTCCACGGTGAGCGCCAGGACGGCGAGGAGGACCAACGCTCCGGCGGCGAGGGTTGCCCTCTTGAGCGCTCGGGCGGTCATCGGAGTTCCTCCACGGGGACGATGTCGTTGGCAAGGGCCAGCGGGCCTTCCCGCGGACAGGAGGCGCGGTCCGCAGTGAGCGTGAGGACGGCGAGGAGGACCAACGCTCCGGCGGCTTGGGTCGCCCGCAGGAGCACCAACGGGGTCATCGGAGCTCCTCCACGGGCACGATGTCCTTTGCCCGGGCCAGCGGGCCTTCGCGCGGGCAGGACGCGTAACATCGGGCACAGTAGAGGCACTTGCGGCGGACGGCTCGCATCTGATCGATAGCGCCGTAGGGGCAGGCTTCAGTACAGAGGCCGCAATCCAATTCCTTGTCCGGCGTGATGGTCACTCCTCGGGTAGCGAGGCGCGAAAACCAGGAGAGCAGGCCGCCGTAGGGGCAGAGGTAACGGCAGTAGGGGCGGCCAACGAACATCCCCAGGACGAGGAAGCCCGCTCCGAGGGCGAGCATGTGGGCGAAGCCGGAGCGGCGGAAGAGGCTGACGAAGGGATCGTAGCGGCAGATGACGAAATCCCTCGAAATGGCGGGCAGGATGGCGAACCAGATGGCGGCGGCGAGGTAGGCGTACTTCAGGAGGCCGAGTGCCTGGTCGAGCCGGCGCGGCACCTGGATGGGCTTGAGGAGGACGAGTTCCTGGATGGCGCCGAGGGCGCAGACTCCGCCGCAGAATGCCCGGCCGTAGAAGACAGCCACCAGCAACGGCAGGAAGAACGTGGCGGTGACCACCATGGGGATGTGGTAGGTGGGATCAGTGAGTGCCACCGTGACGTTCTGGATGGAGCCGATGGGGCAGACGCAGCCTTCGCGATAGAAGCCGAAATAGGCGAGGCTGGCAGTGGCGAGCGCGACCAGCCAGCGGCGGCTGCGTTTGCGGACCACGATCCAGACGGAGACGCCCATGGCGGCCGCGAGCAGGACGACGTCCAGGATTTCGAGCCACGCGCCGCGGGGCAGCGGCTTCTGGACCTTGGGTGTGGCGTAGCCGCCGCCGATGTCTTTTTCCTGGGGGGCGCGCTCGACGGGTCTCTCGTACTGGAGGGCCTGCGCGCAGGCAGCGCCGGTGAGACAGGTCAGCAGGCAGGCGGCCAGGAGGGCCAGCGCGGCCCTACGCCAGATCATGCCGGGGCGCTCTCCCCGAGCACGGCCTTGAGCGCCGGCCAGAGGCTGAGTGCGTCCTTGGGGCAGGCCGTGGAGATGGCGCAGTTGTTGCAGTTGACGCAGAGGTCGTGGCGCACGCGGAGGACGATGGAGCCCAGGCCGGCGGGCTCCTTGCAGGCCATGACGCACTTGCCGCAGCCATCGCACTTGACTTCGTCGATGACGTATTCGTAGAAATTGTTGGCGGGGTCGTTGGGGTCTGCCTCGCCAATGGGCTTTCTCTGGATGGCGTCACGCGGGCAGAGCTTTTCGCTGGGCAGGCCGTCGCGCCCGACGGCGCTCTTGACGTTGAAGTAGGACGGACAGACGCAACAGCGGCCGCACTTGGAGAACTCGTTGACGGCGCGCACGGCGGACTGGGTGACCACGCACTCCTTCACGCAGAGGTCGCAGACCTTGACGCCGAATTCGCCCAGGCGGCTGTTGACGCACTTGGCTGCGTCGATTTGCCAGACCACTTGGCCCTCGGCCTTCTTGACCAGGAAACCGGCGGTGAGGCCGATGCCAGTGACGGCGGCGCCGCGGGCGACGCGGCCAATGGCGCGGCGTCTGGAGAGGGTCTTGCTCATAACGCCTCCGCCTTTGCCCGGACGGGTTCAAATACGAGGATCTGGAGCCTGACGGGCTCGGCGACGTAGACCCGCCCACGAAGGTCCGCGGTGATGGCCATGTTCTTCGAATTGGCGTCGAAGATCTTGTCCCCGAGCACGGCCAGGAGTTTGCCGGCGGCGTCGAGCACCTTGGCGCGGGCTCCGGCCTTCTCGGTGACCAGGACCTGCCCGCCGGGGCCCAAGGCGACATTGGTGGGATTGCAGCAGCCGGGGAAGCCTTCGGGATCGACTCCATCGAAGCGGCCGATGTGGCCCAGGAGTTGGCCTTCGGGCGTGTAGCGTTCCACGCGGTGCTTGCCTGGGTTGGCGGCGTGGATGGTGCCGGATGGATCGATATCGAAGTCGAGCACGCCGTTGGGGATGAGGAATCCGTTGGTGCGGTTGTCGCGGCCGATGTCGTTCAGGTGCGACAGATCCCGGCCGTAACGGCGGATGGTGCGGGAGGAGGAGTCGGCGGCGAAGGTGTCGCCGTTGTGGAAGCCGAGGGCGGTGACTTCACCGAGCCAGCCGGCGCGCCAGGTCTTTTCGAGGGTGCCGGAGGCGCTGAAGATCTCGACCTGGCCGGGCTGGCCGACGAAGACCCGGCCGGCGGGGTTGATGCCGATGGAGCAGGCAGGCTTGGCTGTGGGCCAGCGGCGGAGGAGTTTGCCGGCGGGATCGAAGACCAGCACTTGGGAGTCTCCTGCGGCGTAGAGGCGGCCGTCGGGGCCGGTGCAGAGCCCGCGCAGGGAGTGGGCGAACCACTCAGGTGCGCTGAGCTTGCCGCCCATGACTCGTGTGTGGCGGTACTCCATGGCCTTGCTACCTGCCTCGCACGTCGATGCAGACCATCTTGCTGAGGTCGCGCAGGACGAGTTTCCCATCGGAGAGGGCCATGGGGCCCCAGACGTCTTCGCCGGCCAGGATCTGGGCCTTGTCCAGTTCCTTGTAGCCGGTGGTATTGGCTTCCAGCAGGTGGAGCATACCGGTCTTGCCCTCCAGGACGAAGAACATGCCGTCGGCGAGGAGGAAACTGCCGAGCTCGAAGGCGGCCTTGCCGTCACTGTCCCAGACGGGCTTGCCGTTGAAGTCGAGGCACGTGAAGAGGCCGCGCCGTTTCTTACCGACGGCGAAGAAGTGGTCTTTGTAGACGATGGGCGTGTGGACTTCGGAGTTCCACTCGTTGTTCTTCATGTCGAAGGCGGTTTCCGTCTTGAAGGCCCCGGCGGCGGCGGTCACCTTGATCATGGTGCTGCCGGCGTCGTAGGGTCCTGTGACGAAGACACGCTGGGCGTCCACTGCGAGCGGCGAGGGCGCGGCAGCGACATTGAACTTGCGCGGGTAGTTCCACAGGAGCTTCCCGTCCTTGGCCGAGACGCCCATGACGCTTTCCAGGGTGGCGTAGAGGTACTGTTTGACGCCGCCGAGCGTGGCGGGCATGACGGACACGTGGGAGAGGATGGCGTTGATGGAGTTGGGCGTGCGCCAGAGTTCCTTGCCGGTGGCCTTGTCGAGCGAGACGAGGATGGCGTCGCCGCCAGTGGCGATGACGATGCTGGTGGCTTCAATCAGCGGATTCTGGCCGTTGTACCAGGGCGGGATGCGCGTCTTGTAGACGGCGACAAGGTCCTTCTGCCAGAGTTTCTTGCCGGTGCGGGCGTCAAAGGCGTAGAGGTTGCACTTGGGGTCCAGGGAGAAGACGAAGCGGGCGTCCACGGCGGGGACGGTTCTGGTGATGGCGTGATTGGGCCGGATCTTGCGTGGCTCGCTATGGCGCCAGATCTCCTTGCCGTTGACCAGACTGCGGCAAATGACGAGCCATTCGCCCTTGGCCTCGTCGTAGTCGTTGTGATAGACGCGGCCGCCGACGATGGCCGCGCCGGCGTAGCCCTGGCCCACCGGGACGGTCCACAGGACCTTCGGTCCGCCTTGCGGCCATTTGCGCAGGAGGCCGGTTTCGCGGGAGATGTTGTCGCGGGCGGCGCCGCGGAACTGCGGCCAGTCCTCAGCGTGGAGAGGCGGCAGGAGGAGGCTGAGGCACGCCAGCGCGAGTTGGGCCGATTTGGAATCCATACGTATTCATTATGGAGCATAACACCGGAAACTCGGCTACGGAATGCTGGACGGGTGCTTAACCGTTTTGGGGAGCGACCACGCTCGCTGACGCTCGCGGCTCTGCAAGTAGCTGATTCCAATCGGGGCGGCGACCGTCAGGGAGCGATTTCACGCTTGAACACGTGAAATCCCCAAAACGGCTAAGCACCCATGCTGGCGAGTTCGACCACCGCCTCCGTGATCTGGCCCAGGTACTTGCCGTTGCGGACCACGTCAGCGGCGATGGCCAGGCGCGGCTGGGGCGCAGTCCAGTTCCTGGGGACCGTCACGTTGACGGTCGCCCTGCCCGATGCTCCGGGTGCGATTTCCAGCTTGACCACGTCCGGCTCCACGCGCCACTCGGGCGGCGTCACCAAGGCGATCTCCAGCTTCATCGGCGCCGTAGTGTAATTGCGCGCCCGCAGTTGCAGCGGTTGACGGCGTCCGGGCGCGAGCAGGGCCTGATAGGGGTAGATGCTGACCCAGCTCGGGTCCAGCCCGAAGTCCGTTTCGCCCTCGGGCAGGATCTCGAAGAAGAGCTGCTGCTGCTGGCGGAAGCGCTGCTCGGTGGCCAGCATCATGGAGCGGTCCACCGGGTAGGCTTTGCCATGGCCGGGGCAGATGACGTCCGGCTCACGGGCGATCAGTTGGCGGATGGACTTCAGGTGGGAGTCGTTCTCGACGTGATTGCGAAAGATGAGGTTGTGCCGCAGCGCGCCGTCGGCCCGGTTGGCCTGGAAGAAGGCATCGCCGGTGAACGCCACCTTCTTGCCGTCCACGGTGACATACAGCGCCATCTGGTATTCGGTATGGCCCGGCGAGTGCGCCATCTCGAATTCAAACTCCTCCCACTTGAACGTCTCGCCGTCGCGGAAGGACCGGTCCACCCGGAACGGCTCGCCGAGAATGCAGCCGAGGTTGTGGCCGCGCGGGTTCTCGAAGATGTCCACCATGTTCTCGTAGCACCAGACCTTGGTCCCGTAGCGGCGCGTCAGGTGCGGGAAGCCGTTCATGTGGTCATCGTGCATGTGGGAGGGGATGGCCACGTCGATCGACTTCAGGCCGTACTCGCGGCGTAGCCGGTCAATGGAGTGCTCGACGAAGCGGATGCGCTGGTCCACGGCCGTGGCGCGCTCGAACACGCCGAAGTGCGTGTTGGAGGCGGCGCCGTAGTCCACGAACAGCGCCTTGCCGCTGTCGCTGACCAGCGCGTAGAAGGAGGACGTGGTGAGGTGGTGGCCGATCAGGTGCGGGCTGATGACGTAGGGCTGGTAGGCTTCAATCGGGTCGCTGCCGGTCTGGAAGCGGAAGTACCCGTTGAGCCGTTGGGAGGTCTCGCGCAGGCCGGCGTCGGGGCCGGCCAGCGGCTCGCCATGCGAGGGGCACAGTAGCGCGGGCTTCTGCTCGCGCAGGCGTTCCAGCGAGTAGATGCCCAGATCGATGCCCTCCGAGCCGCCGTAGTTAATCTGTGTGTCGTAGAGGTTCTGAATTTTGCCCGGCGCATACATCAGGTCACCCGAGAAGGCCGTCCGGAGGCCGTCGATCTGCGCCAGCAGGGTGATGGAGCCGAGCGTGTGGCCGGGCGTGGGCAGGACGAAGAAGTCCATCGGATTATCGCCACCGTCCCGCCAGCGGAACGTCGAGTAGTCGGTGAGCGACGAGGCTACCGGCAGATCCTCGGTGATGGTGTTGAAGTCGTTGCGGACGTAGTAGAGGTGGAAGATGCGGCGGTTGCGCCAGAAGTTGCGAGCGTCGGCGAAGAGATGATGTTCGTGGGCAGGCACGTGAATCGGGATACGGCGGGCGACGGCGCGCTTGTCACCCTGGCACTGGTCGCGATGGTGGTGGGTGTGCAAGATGCCGTCCACCTGCGAGACGCCGAGTTCACTCAGGTGGTCGAGAATCGCGCCTGAGCCGAAGTCAATCAGGACGGCGTGTGAACCCCAGCGGACTACGTAGACATTGCATGTGTCCTCAAAGAGCCAGAGGTTGGGCGAGAGCTGGCGGGGTTTGCTGGCGGGCTGGAACGGGGCAGTGGTGGGGGGCGGCTCGGCAGCCGCCGTGGCGGCAGCGGAGCCGAGGAACATGCGGCGCGAGGGCTTCGGCATGGACGTATTGTGCCTGAACCGCCGGCCGGACGCCA
>JBBQLF010000173.1:0-8136 GCA_038327695.1 Bryobacterales bacterium | reverse complement strand
TGCTGGCCACCTCGCTTGTGTCTGCCGCCTAACCGCCGGTTCGCACGCCGAGCACCTTGCGCGCCGACGTTCGCTCCGGCCGCCTCGTGCGCACCTCCGTCGTGGCCCCGCGCTTCATCCAGCCCAGGCTGATCCACGCCTCCTCGCCCGCCCCGGCGGCGCCCGGCGGCACTGTGCAGGAGATCGTCGATCAGGCCGCCAGGGAGCACAACGTCGATCCCCTCCTGGTCCATTCCGTCATTCGCGCCGAGAGCAACTACAACCCAAACGCCATCTCGCCCAAGGGCGCCGAAGGTCTCATGCAGTTGATCCCCGCCACGGCCCGCCGTTTCGGCGTCGTCAACAGTTTCGATGCGCGCGAAAACATCACCGCCGGCGTGAAATACCTGAAGTACCTGCAGGACATGTTCAAGGATGACCGCCTGGCCCTGGCCGCCTACAACGCCGGCGAAGGCGCCGTCATCAAATACGGCAACATCCCGCCCTACCGCGAGACGGAGCAGTACGTCTATCAGGTCGGCAAAAACTACGGCGAGGCGCGCCGCCAGCAAGCCTCCGTCAAGGTCGCCAAGGTGGAGTCGGCCGCGCCCGCCGCCGAACCCCTCCGCCACCTCGATGTCGCCACCGACGCCGAAGGCCGCATCATCTTGAGGACCCGCTAAGGAGATCATTGAGCACCACGCGCCACCGTATCCTGCCCGGCATCCTGGCGCTCTGGGGCGTCGCTTCGGCGCAAACCGCCGGGCCGCCATTGGTGCCGGTGACGGCGGTGCGCTACTCCTCAACCGGCGCCATCACGCGTGTCGCGGTCGAGTTGGGCTCCGGGATTCAGTACAAAACCGGCGGGCTCGCCAGGCCAGACCGGCTGTTCATTGACCTCGCCGACGCCAAGCTCAAGCTCGGCCGGAAAGGGATGTACAGCGTCGAGGTGGGCGGCACGCTCGTCCGCCAGATCCGCCTCGCGCAGAAGTCCACGCGCGTCGTGCGCATCGTCCTCGATCTGGAAGGCCCGTTCGCCTACGAGATCTCGCAGTTGTCCAGCCCGAACCGCATCATCATTGAAGTGCGCGCACCCGGAACCCGGACGCCCGAGCCGCCGGCCACCCAGAGCCGCCAATCCGTCGAGCGGCCCCCGGAGGCACCCCCGCCGGCCGAGCCTGCCAAACCGGAACCCGAGCCCGTCAAGCCCGAGCCCGCCAAGCCCGAACTCGTCATCCCGCCCTCGTCCAACGAGCCAGCCAACCCCGCCAAGGCGGCCCGGCCCAATGAGCGCGGCAGCCGCACTCTGATTCGTGCCCTCGGCCTGAAGCTGGGCAAGGTGGTGCTCGATCCCGGCCATGGCGGCCACGATCATGGAACCACCGGACCCTCCGGCTTGACCGAGAAGGAACTGGTCCTCGATGTCGCCCTGCGCCTCGGCGCCTTGCTGGAACAGCGCATGGGCAGCGATGTCGCCTATACCCGGTCCACTGACGTCTTTGTCCCGCTCGAGGAACGCTCGGCCATCGCCAACCGCGGCCATGCCGATCTGTTCCTCTCCATCCACGCCAACTCCTCGCCCCTCCGCACCGTCTCCGGCGCCGACGTCTACTATCTGAACTTCACCAGCTCGAAAGAGGCCATGGATACGGCGGCGCGCGAAAACGCCTCCCACGGCAAGTCCATCTTCGAACTGCGCGAACTCATCCAGAAAATCGCCCTCAAAGACAGAGTCGACGAGTCGCGCGAGCTGGCCACGCACCTTGAAGACTCGCTCTCCACCACCTGGACGAAGATGAACGCGGCCTCTCGAAATCGCGGCGTCAAGAAGGCCCCGTTTGTCGTGCTGATCGGCGCGTCCATGCCGGCCGTGCTCTCTGAAATCGGGTTCCTCAGCAACCTCCGCGATGAAGCATTGTTGAAGACGCCGGAGCACCGCCAGCGCCTGGCCGAGTCCCTGTTCAGCGGGATTCAGAGCTACGCGGCGACCCTGAGCCAGGCTCAGACCGCCGCCGCACCCACCAGAGATTGATCAGCAGCAACGCCGCCCCCACGCTGATCGCGCTGTCGGCTACGTTGAAGATCGGGAAGTGGCTGCGGCCCACATAGAAGTCCAGGAAATCCGTCACGCTGCCAAACACCAGACGGTCATACAGGTTGCCCAGCGCACCACCCAGCACCAGCCCCAGCGCCGCGCGCATCGTCCAGTGCTCGGCGCCCGGCGTGCGGCAGGCCGTCCACAGCATCCAGCTCACCAGCGCCAGCACGGCCACGGAAAACAGCACCAGCAGCTTATTGCTGCCGGTCTCGGAAAGCAGGCTGAAGGCCATGCCATCGTTGCGCGTGTGGACAATCTGAAACAGACCCGGGATCACCTGATGCACATCCCAGGCGTCCATCCGGGTCTCGATCCAATGCTTGCTGGCGCGGTCCGCCGCCGCCACAACGGTCATCACCGCAAACGGCCACCAGCGCGTCATGTTTACGCGCCCACAATCTCGTGCACCGCTGAGGCGCACGGGCCGCACACCGTCGGTAAGCCCGCGTCGCTGCCCACATCCGCCGTGTACTTCCAGCACCGTTCGCACTTTACGCCGCTGGCGCGCACCACGGTCACGGCCAGCTCCGCCTCATCCGTGGCGGCCACTTCCACCTGCGACGTGATGAACAACCCCGGCAGCTCGGCCTGATACTGCGCCAGCAGCGGCTGCAATTCGGCCGGCGCCGCCAGCCGCACGCACGCCTCCAGCGGCGCGCCGATCAGTTTCTCCGCCCGCGCCGTCTCCAGCGCCTTCAGCACCGCCGGGCGGATCTCCATCAGCCGGTCCCACTTCGCGCTCAGCTCGCCGTGCTCGGCCGGCAGGCCCGCCACCAGTTCGGCGCCGTTCGGCAGCTCCGCCAGATGCACGCTCGCCGGCGCGCCGCCGGGCCGCCGCATGTGCGACCACACCTCTTCGGTGGTAAAGGCCAGCAGCGGCGCCGCCAGCCGCACCAGCGCATAGTTCACCCGGTACAGCGCGGTCTGGGCGCTGCGCCGCGCCTTCGATTTCGGCGCGGACGTATACAAGCGGTCCTTCAGAACGTCGAAGTACACGGCGCTCAGGTCCGTCGTCGCGAAGTTGTAAACGGCCTGATACACCCGGTGGAACGAAAACTCGTCGTACGAAGCCCGGCATTGATCCACCACCGCCGCCGCCCGGTGCAGGATCCATTGATCGATCTCTTCCAGCTCCGCCGCCGGCACCGCGTCCACCGCCGGATCGAAGTCCCCCAGATTGCCCAGCGTGAACCGGAACGTGTTCCTCAGCTTGCGGTAAGCGTCGGTCAGCCGCTGCAGGATCAGTTCCGACATCCGCACGTCTTCGTGGAAGTCCACCGACGCCGTCCACAGCCGCAACACATCGGCGCCATATTGTTTGATGATCTGTTCCGGCTCAATCACGTTGCCCAGCGATTTGGACATCGCCTTGCCATCGCCGTCCAGCGCCCAGCCGTTGGTGGCGCACTCCTTGTAGGGCGCCTCACCCTTCAGCCCCACGCCCACCAGCAGCGACGAATGGAACCAGCCGCGATACTGATCCCCGCCCTCGAAATACATCGACGCCGGCCACGGCAGGCCAGCGTCCTCCCGCAGCACCGCCAGGTGGCTGCAGCCGGAATCCAGCCACACGTCCAGAATGTCGTTTTCTTTGCGGAACTCCGCGCCGCCACACTTGCCGCAGCGCGCCTCCGCGCCCAGCAGTTCGGCCGCCGTCTTCTCATACCAGATGTCCGCCGTGTGCTCGCGGAACAGCGCCACCACCGGGTCCAGGTACTTGCGGCCGCTCAGCGTCTCGCCGCACGCTTCGCAATAGAACACCGTGACCGGCACGCCCCACACGCGCTGGCGCGAGATGCACCAGTCCGGCCGCGTGGCGATCATGTTGGAGATCCGCTCCTCGCCCCACGCCGGATGCCACGTCACTTTCTTGATCGCTTCCAGCGCCTTTTCCCTCAGCCCGTTCAGGTCCATGCCGATGAACCACTGCTCAGTGGCGCGGTAGATCGTCGCCTTGTGGCAGCGCCAGCAGTGCGGGTAGCTGTGGTCCAGCTTCTGGTGGCCCAGCAGCGCGCCCGCCTCAGCCAGGATGCCCGTGAGGATCGGGTTGGCCTCCCAGATCGTCTTGCCAATGATCTCTTCCGGCAGCCGCCCCGGCGCGCCTTCGGCGTGATAAAACCGGCCGCCGGCGTCCACCGGGCAAAACGTGGGCAGGCCATACTTCTGGCCCGTGGCGTAGTCCTCGCCGCCGTGGCCCGGCGCCGTGTGCACCGCGCCCGTCCCCTGCTCCAGCGTCACGTAGTCGGCCAGCACCCCCTTCGACTCGCGCTCCAGGAACGGATGCTGGAACACCGTCCCTTCCAGTTCGCTCCCCGGGAACCGCGCCAGTTCCGCCCAATCCGTCCAGCCGCACTGCGCGGCCGTGGCTTTCACCAGATCGGCCGCCACCAGGTAAACCACTCCGTCCGCCTGCACGGCCGAATACGAATACGTTGGGTGGAAGGCGATGCCGGTATTGGCCGGAATCGTCCACGGCGTCGTCGTCCAGATCAGGCCGTAGACGCTGCGCCCCGCCAGCGCCGGGCTGATCTTCGCCGCGTCGCTCAGCAGCGCGAAACGCACCCAGATGGAAGGGCTCGAGTGGTTCTCATACTCCACCTCCGCCTCAGCCAGCGCCGTGCGGCAACTGATGCACCAGTTCACCGGCTTCAGCCCCTTGTAAACTGAACCCTGCGAGAGGAAATCCACAAACGCGCCGGCGATGACAGACTCATAGGCGGCGCTCATCGTCGTGTACGGCGCGTCCCATCGCCCCAAAACCCCCAGCCGCTGGAACGATTGGCTCTGCAGGTCCACGAACTTCTGCGCGTATTTCCGGCACTCGCGCCGGATTTCGGCAACGCTCATCTTCGCTTTCTTGCCGCCCAACTGAGCGTCCACCTTGATCTCAATCGGCAGCCCGTGGCAGTCCCATCCCGGTACATACGGGGAATCGTGCCCCGTCATCGTCTTCGTCTTGATGACAAAGTCCTTCAGCAGCTTGTTGAAGGCGTGCCCCAGGTGGATATTGCCGTTGGCGTACGGCGGCCCGTCGTGCAGCACATACATCGGCTGGCCCGCGCGCGCCGCGCGGATCTGGTCATACAGCTTGCTCTCGGCCCACTGCGCCAGCATCTTCGGCTCCATTGCAGGCAGATTAGCCTTCATCGGGAAGCCGGTACTCGGTAGGTTCACGGTCTTTTTCAGGTCAACACTGCTGGGGTCCATGGGGGTTCACCTTTCATGGTACAAAATGGGTGCAACGCGCCGCCGGAAACGCGCGTCACCACCAACGATGAAGCTGTCTCTGTGTGCGCTCGTGCTCGCCGCCGGTAGCCTTCGTGCCGGGACTCTTCTTTTGACCTATGACGCGCGCGGCAATCTCCTCCAATCCGGCCACGCCGTCCTGCGCAAGAGCGGTTTCGCCCTGGCCCCGCGAGAGGCCTTGTTCGGCGCGGCCTCGGCCTCGCTCCTCGATGATCGCGGCGCCCTCCATCCGCTGCTCTGGATCTCAGCCGAAGACCCCGATGCCGGCGTCGTGGAATTCTTCGCCGGCCGCCAGGCTCCCGCCGGCCCGGACGCCGCCTCTGCCATGGGCACGCGCGTCCGCCTCGTGGACCACCAAGCCAAGGTGCTCAAGACCCGCGAGGCCGGCGGCTTCGGCGTCGTCTCCAGGCTCGATTGCGGCGGTCCGGCCGATTCCGGCAACGGCCCTCTCTACGATGAGCACGGCCTGCTGGCAGGCTGGCACATCACCCGTATCATCGATGGCCAAGTCCTCGCCTTTGCCGTCCCGCTGGCCCGCTTGGACGCCATCACGCAGACCATGCACGTGTCCCTGGCCGAGTGGAACGCGAAGAACAACCAGGTTCGCCAAGCCTCCTACCAGCGCGCACTGGGCCATCTCTTTCTGGAGGATTTCGACGGCGCCCTCTTCTATTTCCGCAAGGCCACCGAAGCCGAGCCGGCCAACGCCCGCGCCTGGTATCACCTCGGTTTTGCTGAAGGCAAGAACGGCCACGGCGTCGCCAAGATCGCCTGCTACCGGAAGGCCGTCGAACTCGATCCCGCTTTCCCGCCGGTCCACTACTATCTCGGCTTTTCCCTCATCATGGCGGGCGACCACGCCGGCGCGATGAAGGAATACTTGACGCTCCGCGAACTCGACACAGCCTGGGCCGCGCGCCTGAAGCTCTTCCTCGACGCCACCCACGTCGACGTCCTCGACAAAGGCAAGCCCGATCACGCGGCCCACTAAAACGGTCATAATCGAGGGGATGCCCGGCCCACTCGACTCCGTCATCAAAGAGAAGGTTCTGGAGCGCCTGGCGGGCGAACGCGCCTACCAGCGCGGCTGCGAGCTCCACCAGCACGCCCACGTCCAACCCAGTGACTTCACCGCAGATCTCGCCGCCGCCGACGTCCTCGACGGCTCCACCCGCTCCGTCACCCTCACCTCCGAGGCCGGCGAACTGGACCCCGCCTGCCCGTGTCCCTCCGCCGAAGGCGGCCTCCTCTGCGAGCACGGCGTGGCCACGGCCTTGGCCTGGCTCCAGTGGCGCAAGTCCGGCAAAAAGCCCAAGACCGTCCGCAAGAAGAAGCTCACCACCGAAGAGTCCCTCGCGCTGCTGCCGCAGGAACGGCTGGTGCGCATGATCCTCGATGTCGCCGCCGCCCACCCTCTGGCCAACGCTGCGTTCCAGCGTTCCCTCGCCCTGCACTCCACCCAGGGCATCGACACCGTGGCGTTGCGCAAGACTATCCTCGCGCAGCTCACCGCCAGTGGCAAGACCGCCTTCCGGGACGTGATCGAACTCGATAGGCGTCTGGAACAGGTGGAGCGCGATATCCGGCAGGTGCTGGCGGCGGGCAACGCCTACGCGGCGCTGGATCTGTGCGAGGCCGCGCTCACCCGGCTTGTCAAGATAGCCCGATCCATGGATCGCCATTGGGGCGATGTCATCCGCCTTCAAACTCACTTCGAGCATTTCCACGCCGAACTGGCCGAGGCTGCCCATCCCGCGCCCGCCGAGTTGGCCAAGCGCATCGCCGCCATAATTGAGGCGGGCCTTCCGGCGCTCGCCTTCTCCGAAGTCGGCCAGACCCACGGCGCCACCCTCGGCGCCGAGGGGCTGCGCGCCTTGCAGGCCCTGCTGCCGGCCAGCCTGATGACCATCGACCTGCGCATTTCCATCTGCTCGTCCCTGGGCGACACGGCCCTGGTGCGCAGCGCCATCGAGGCGCTTCCGAATCCGAGGGCAGCGCACTATATCGCGCTCGCCAATCTCCACGCCCGCCAGGGCAATCTGGCAGCCGCCGTACAAGCCTGCGAAGACGGCTTGGCGAAGGCGCGCTGGGAACAGGATCCGCTCCGCCACGCCATGCTGCCCTGGGTGGCTAAGTTGAGCGGCGGCTCCGCCTCTGCCAATCTGGCCTTCGCCTGGTTCTGTAAGGACCCGTCCAAGGCGGCCTATCGCAGACTCCGGCAGTGCGCCACCAACGCCGGCAATTGGCCCGAGTGGTACGCGCGGATGTTTCAGGCGTTGCAGGAGGACCGGGTTATTTCCCGGCAAACTGCCATTTCGATTCTCCACACCGCGCTCCTGGACGATGGCAACGCCAAGGCTGCGCTCCAGTTCTACCGGGACCATCCCGAGGGCGAGGCGGACCGCCTGCTCGAAATTGCGGCGCTACTAGATCCGTCGGACCCGCGGCTGGCCACCGATCTGCGATTCGAGCACGCCCAGGAGAAAATCCGGCTGGGCCTCTACTTCGACGCGGTCAACGCCCTGCGCGCCGCGGCCCCTCTCGCCGCCGCCCACAACCAGGCCGTCTACTTTGATCAGGGGCTGCGCCGCTTCCTCGCCGCCAACGCCCGCAAGTCGAGCTTCATGCGCCTGCTCCACCAGTACGGCGGCGGCCTCGGCCTCGACAAGTAGCCGCGCCCCTCAGCGCACGCCCAGCTCCCGCAGCACGCCCTCGGCCTTCTCCACGTCCCGCAGCAGCCACAGCAGGAACCGCACGTCCACGTTCACGTTGCGCGCCACCTCCGGGTTATAGCCGAAATCGTTGGCCACGTT
>JBBQLF010000172.1:0-8153 GCA_038327695.1 Bryobacterales bacterium | reverse complement strand
ATTCCCAAAACGGGTCGAGGAACCCCTGGGCACTGTAAGTGTTTCCTTGTTTCACCACCACATCAACGATGGTCCAAAAGCTATAACCGTCGCAGCTTGGATCCATGCGCGCGGCTTCGAGCCCCTGCTTTTGGTAATAGCTTTGGAGGGCATGCGCCGCGTCCTGGCAGGCGTCCCCCCAGCGGCGGTTCAACCCGGCAGCCGTTAGCCATTGGTCGCGCGTCTCCAGAGTAACCGGAGGCAACATAGTCCCGGAAAACCTCGAGGCCAGCCGAGGGTCCTGCTTCACGGACAGATTGAGATACTCATGGGCGACAAAGGGCGCGTCACAGGCGAAGCTGCCGGGCTCCCAGACGGTGATGGGGCCGTTGCGGAAATCGGAATTCTCCCGCGTGTTGAAGGTGCCATCCTGGTGCAGCCCCAACCGGTCGGGGTCGAGCGTTTTGGCCAGTTGGTAGATTTCCATGTCCAGCGGCCGGCCCAGGGATCCCTCGTTCCCCATGCAGTAGGTGGCGAGCGAAACGTGCCGCCGGTAGTGCGTGATTAGCTCCTTCAAGTCCCGGATTGGATCGAACGTGAAAGCCTCCGTCGGATGTTCGCCGTAGTAGGGCAACTCCGGCTGGACCAGAACACCGGCTTCATCCGCCGCCTCAAAATACTCCGGCAGCTCGCAGTGCGTATGCAGGCGCACATACTCAAATCCCGCCCGCCGGGCCGTCTGGAAATGCTTGAGATGCTCACCCCGAGAAGCCGGGGAAACCAGGGTCAGCGGATAAACAAAGTCATCGCCGTATCCGCGAACGAAGAATGGCTTGTTATTGAAAAAGAAACGGTCGTCGCGCACCTCGAACTTGCGCACCCCAAACCGCTCCACCCAGCCGTGAACGGGCTGGTCCCCGTCGCACAAGACCAGTTCGGCGCGGTAGAGCGCCGGTGAATCGGGCGACCACGGCGCGAAACGCGTCAGGGGGACGCGGCAGGTGACTTCAGCGGTTTTCTGCTGCGGATCGAAGACCACCGTCTGGATTCGGTTGCCCGCATCCTGCCCATCGCTCGTCTTGAGCGTCACCCGCAGCGCCGGCTTCTGGAGGCAGCAAGCGGAGGCACCATACGCCACCCTCGCATGGACCTCGGCGGCCTGCTGGTCGAAATCACCCCGAACCCACGCATAATCAATCCGCGCGTCGGGCGTCGCTTCCAGCTCGACATCCCGGTAGAGGCCGCCAAAGCGGTGAGTGCTGCTGAACAAACCCTTCCGGCTGGGCAGAACGTTGTTGACCTGGGCGACGACGACCGCCCGGGCTCCGGCCTGAACGAGGTCAGTGATGTCGTACTTGTAGGTGCCGCAATAGTTGTCCACCCAGGCCACCGGGCGTTGGTTGACCCAGAAACAGCCTTGCGAACGCACGCCCCCCACCTTCAGCCAGATGCGCCGCCCGCGCCATGATTCTGGTATGGAGACCGTCTTGCGATACCAGCCGTCCCCCATGTAAACCGAACGCAGGGGCTTGGCACAATGGTCCCACTTGCAGTCCCACGAATCACCCATGCCCGGCGGTCCCACGCCCTGGGCCTCCCAGCAGCCGGGAACTTGAATCGTGCGGGCGTCCGGCCAGGGGCTGGCGTAAAAGGTGTTCCCCGGTCGGCCCAGCAGCGTCGTCTCGCGGGTGACGAACTCCCACTCGCCACGCAGCGAAAGGACGGTTTGCAGCGGTGACAGGAGGGCCGGGTTCACCATGGCCGGGAGCGCCGGCCGGCCGCCCCAAGCCTCAGCGGCGTTATGCCCATTGGTCTCCGCTTCGCCTTGAGCCGCAGTCCTCAAGAGTCCAAACGCCAAACCAAGAGCCAGTTTGCGGATTCGTTTCATGATAGTTCTATTGGCGGCCGGATTCGGCCGCATCAGCGCGGGCGGCGTGCAGCGTGCCCGGCGGTGACAGCAGCAGGGCGGCGAAGCTGGTCAGAGTGCTCAGCATGTGTTTTCTAGCAGACATACCATGGGTTCTCATTTAAGTGATAGGCGCTACCGTCCCGTGATCTCCGCCACCTGGGCCGACCACGGGGGCAGGGAGAGGCTGACACTGAATTGCCCATTCCTGACCGCGGCCCATTCGCTGGCGCTGCGATACTTTTTCCGGGGGTCCAGGCCCAGCCGGGCCAGCGGGCAGGTGCCGCTGACGGTGCGAGTCTGGTCGGAGAGGTTGAACAGGTTGACGACGAAGGCAGGTTCTTTGGGCAGGACGTGCAGGTGGATTTCTTCGCCGAGGCCATAGAACTCGCCGCGCTTGAAGAAGGCTTCGAGCTGGCGGTAGCGGCGCATGGCCTGCTGTTGGGCCTGGACCACCGAAGGGTTTGGGCTGGTGCCGCCGATGCCCAGGTGGCGGCAGGTCGAGGCATACCACCACAAGACCACACAGCTTTCGTTGTCCTTGCGCAGGTCAATGTGAAGGTAGAGGGGAACATTGCAGCCCATGTTATAGTAGTAGAGGGCCCGGGCGCGGGTCTCTTTCAAGTCGGCCAGCGGGTCCCACATGAGCTCGAAGCCCCAGTTCTCGTCGTAGCTTCCCGGCAGGCCGTACTTGTAATAGACCGGCGTGATCCGGGGCATGCTCCCGCCGGCGCTGGGATCGTGCAACTCGATCAGGACTTTGGGGTATCGGGCGTGGACGCGCTGCACCAGATCGAGGTTGGCGCGGATGTGGTCTTCGAGCAGGTAGGGAACGGGGTGGCCGTGCGCGGGGTTCACACACCCGCCATTCCACCAATTGCCATCGTACATGAGGAACACGGCCCCATCGGCGCAGTTGGCCAGGAGCCGGCGTTCGGCCTCGTCGCGATACGGCCGGGAGCCCAGGCAAAGCGAGGGGCCTGGCTTCTGCGCGGCGGGCGGGGGCGGGGGGCCGCGGCGGGCGATTCGGGTGAAGGCGTCCGCTTCCTCGCTGGATACCGGCTCGGCCTCATAGACTTCGATCTCGTCCAAGCGCGGCATGTCCTGGCCACCCTTGAGAATGTCCACGCGCAGCCAACGGGCAGGCACAGGTGCAAAGGCAAAGGCTTTTTCCTCGGCCAGAGGCTCGCCTTCATATTGAGTGACCGTCCGCCAGGTCGCAGCCTGAGAGTCGGCGTCGTGCTCGGTGGCGGCCAGGATGCGCAGGCGGGTGGCGGCGCGGTCGGCATATTGGCGGGCATGGTCGTTGCCGAGGCGAACCGTCCCGATGGAATAGACCGCGCCCAGGTCAATCTCAGCCCAGGCGGGCATGCGGTCGGCAATCCAGCTTGCCTGGTTCCCATACCAGCCGTCATTCAGATGGGCGATCTGGTGGATGGGCATAGCGCCACCCTGATAGGCAGAGGACGCGGCGGGGTTGGCGGTGGGTAGCAACGCGAGGTTGCGCCGGCCCTCCCGCACCGCTGGAACACGCAACTGGCCGACGTTGGTCGCCTCCGGCGGAGGCATGCGCGCGGCCGCTGCGGGCCAACTTTTCACCGCCCCCAGACCCCAGCTATACGAGTGGGACACCCAGGTCGCCAGCGGACAATGCAGGGCCAGTTTCAGCCCGAACTTCGATTGCATCTCCCGCACGAACGCCGCACGGGGCCCCAGCCATTCTTCGCCCCAAAGGAAGGTCCCGAACTCAGTGTCCCACCCCGGATCAAGGTAAAGGGCCTCACAACTATAGGCTTTGCCCTTGGCGGCCTCCTGTTCCACGATGGCCTTCGTGTAGCGGCGCGGGCGGTCTTCCCAGGCATTGGGCATGTCATAGAGCTGCTCCCAATGCACGGGCGGATTGTAGTCCGCGGGGAAGCGGCAGCCCTTTTCATCGAGCAGCGCGCGAAAGGCATACATGGCTTCGGCGTATCCCCCTTTGAGCGATTCATAGCGAACCGTGCCCAGATCAACGGCTTCGCCCGGGGCGATCCGGGTGAGGGCCGCCGGCTCGCCCGAGATCATACAGGCGCCCCCAAAGCGCAATGAGGCGCCCCCAGCCTCCTTGTGGGCGGACACGACGCTGAACAGCATGTTCTGTTGGTTGAAGGCGAAGATTCCGAGGGTGGCATCACCGTGCGTCCAGGCCCAGCCCTCGGAGGCGCGGTGCCGCGACGGGATCTGCGAGTATTGCAGGTCCACGTTCACGCGCGGTTCATAGCCCGGCTGGGTGATCAGGTCCTGAATCGAGAAATCATTGACGTACCCCTTGGGGTCGGTTGCCCGGGCGCGCAGCGGAACCGCCACCCAACGATCCTGGGCAAGTTCTGCCGACACCTGTGCCGTCGGGTCGGCGACGCGCCGGACAAAGCCCGCCTCAAAGTCGGCCAGCGAGATGAGTTTGTCCGTCCGGTTGCGCAGCACGATGCGCTCCTCCAGAACCGGGCGATCCCGAAACAGCTCGAAGCAATGCTCAAGTTCCAGTCCCGCCAGTTGGCCGCGGATAACCATTTTGCGCGGTGCGCTGGTGACTTCCGCTCCTTGCAGTCCGCGGCAAGTCGCGGTGCCTTGGCCGTCCCTTAGCTCGGCGCGATAGAGGTATGGCCCTTCGGCCAGGCAGAGGCGCTGCGGTTTGTCCTGGAGCCGGACATGCACCTGGCCGTCGGTGGTGGTCGCGCGCAACTGCCAATAGCGGTTCGCCAGCTCTTTGGGCCGGCTGCCAGACGCTGCCGGTTGGCTCACCAGCGCCCCCATGCTGGTAGCACCCCACGAGCCGATCAGCCCGCATACCCCGAACAGGATCAGTCTCGAATGAATGAGATCATTGTCCCATGGCCAGAATTTGCTTTTCATGGTTCACCAGATTTTGAAGCCCCAGGGTTAAACCGGATCGTCTTCTCCTCGGCGACCTGGGAGAACGAGAACGCCACTCGGATCAGGAGCGCTTGGTCCGAGCCGTCCTTGGCAAGCCATAATCCTTGTGGGTTGGCCACGGACATGCCCGCCGGTGCGCGCACGAAGACGTTGCCCGGGTGGCGGCCGGCGCGTGAGGCGCGGAGGGTCAGCGTGCGCGCCGCCGCATCCCAGCGGCAATCGAGGATTTCGGCCTGCCCCTGGCGCACGTGCATGTCGGTCGACATTACCCAGGGGTGCAAGCGCTCGCGGCTCAGTCGCAGCACTTTTACCGACTTGGGTGCCACCTCGATATCGAGGCTGCCGGTCTGCCGCCCCAGCGGGCGCTCGTTCCAAAAGTCCCAGACGAGATACCCGGAGGCGGGATCCAGCCCCATCTTCGCCAGCGGGACACGATGCCGCGCGATCTCGTTTCCATAATTGAAGACGGCCAGCACGTCCCACGTGTCCCACGCCGTGCGGACTTTCAAATGGAAGAGTTTGGGGGAGTCAGGCTCGGCCGCTTCGAACAGGTCGAGCGGGCGGGCGCACTCGGCCAGGCGCGGGAACACCTTGCGGATCAGGTCGAGACGCTCTTCGCTGATGCGGTCGATGTCGTCGCCCAGCATGACCGGTCCTCCGTTGATGCCGAAGAGGGTGGCGCTGATTTGCGCGTCGGGGAGCGGAATGGGTTTGTCAACGGTAAGGACGTTACCGGAATCGGAGATAAATAGCTTGTTGTGCGCAAAGTAATGGGAGGCCATCGCCTCGGTGGCGCGCATGTGCGACGTCCAGTAGTCGGCCCTGTTGACCACAAACGTGCCGGGGAAGAAGCCCTGGCCCGGCCCATCCAGCGGGCGTCCTTCGCCGTAGTCACTCCCAACGCGCGTGGCGTTGATGTAGCCGATGTTGTGGAACGTGGGCCCGGTGCTGGAGAGCAGGTAGGTGTCTGATCCCGCCGCCTCGCGGATCACGCGCAGGCCTTCGCGATAGGCTTGCGGGCCGGCGATGAGCGTTTTGTCGTAATAGCCGTCGTTGCGATGCTGGCCGGGCACCTCGCCAGAGATGGCATTGAGGAAGTCGATCATGTAATAGCGCACGCCCCACTGGCGATAGGTGGTGAAGACCTCGCGCAGCATGGCTTGCGTTTTGGGGTGCGTTGGGTCCGGCGCGTAGGAGGTGCCCCACTGGCCGGAGGAGATCGTGATCGGTTTCCCTTGATACGTTAGGACCGCGTCGTGCAGACGTTCGAAATCCGCGGCCAGTTCGGTGTTCAGCCAGAACGCTCCCACCCACAGACCGAGCTTGAAGTCGAGGGCACCCAGTTGCCGAACGAGTTCTTCCGGGCCGCTTGGAAACAGCGTGCGGTTCCAGCGCAGCCAATTGCCGGGGCGCCGTCCTTCCAGGTTGCCGAGGCTGACCCAGAGGAACTCGATGTCCTGCTCCGGCAGGCGCTGGCGCACGGCTTTGGCATTGCGCAGCACGACATCTTCGTAGCGCTCGACATTGAAGCCGTCCACCCAGGACCAGCCAACCCAACCGCCGGGGATCTTCGGCCAGGTGACGGGGCGGTAGTGGGCCTGCACGGCGTCCGCCCAGCGTTCGAGGCTCGTGAACGGATCCGCGCCCAGATCGATCCAGAGCGTTTCGACGGCGATAGATGCGCCCGGGGCCAATGCGTAGCCGGCAAAATCGCAGGTCGAGACCGCGGTGCGGGCGGTGACCTGATGTTCCGTCCACGCGCGGTCGAAGGTCTTGAAAGCGAGCAGAACGGACGCCCCTTCATGATGGACCGGGGCCAGGATCCGGCTCGACAGGGGCTCGCCGCCGACTGGGAATTTCCGCAGGCGCGAGGATCCTTGCCATCCGGACATGGTGAGCAGAACCGCCTGTCCGGGATCGCCGCCGCCCAGCCGCAAAGGACCGTCCGCCAGGCGGACGCGCCCCAAGCGGATAGATTGCGCGGACGTGTTGCGTAGCGTGGACGCCAACTGGAGCACTGTCTTGCCGGTCCGTTCGAACGTCAGGTTCCAAACCAAGCCGGGAGCGTCGAACGTTAACTCGGACGTCCCGCCGTGGTGGGCCGGTTGCCATGTACCTTTGGCCTGATTCGCCCGCAGCCTCTGGCCGTTGGCTTCCAAGCTCAGCCGGGCGTTTTCCAGGCCAACCAGCCCATCGGCAAAGGTGAATTGATGCTGATCGCAATCGAAGGCGAACCGGGGTGCCGCGCCCGCTGTCGCCAGCGTGGCAAACGGCTTCGTCTCCGTGCCGGAATTGGCGTCTTTGCCGTTGAGAACGACATGAGAATCCGCCGCAACGGCGGCGTGCAGCGCGCCCGGCAGTGCCAGCAGCAGAACGGCCAAAAGGGCGAGCCTATTCCTATGTGTTGTCTGTCGCATCAGGTTTTCAGGGCTGGCTTGCGGACGGAACTCCCAGGTCGCGCAGAACCGCAAACGGCGGGTCGCAGGCATCCTTGCCCTCTTCACGGGAGGTGAAGAAGTTAAAGAGATAGATACCGTCGGCCCCTTGTTTCAGGATCTGTGCGGCCGCGTGGCGGTACTCGTCGGCGGAAAGGTTCTTTTGACCGCTGCCCTTGGTGCATTCGATGCCACCGCAAACCGGGACACCGGGAATGGCCTGCTTCCACTGGCCGATGGGGAGGTCGCCGCGCTCGAACAGAAACTCCGACACGGCGACATAATCGATCCAACCGTTCCGGGCCCAGGCGGGTGCGTCGCAGCCGAGTTGCCGGGTGGTATCGGGCGTCGGGGGCGTGCGGCCATAGCTTGACGGGACGCGCACGGCAAGAACCAGGCGCCGCCCGCGCTCGCGGCCGACTTCGTCAAGCATCCTTCGCACCCGCATGATCAGCGAGTTCATCTTCGCCACGCGCTCGTCGGTCGTGCCGTCTTTGAAGAACCTGGGGAAACGGTTGAAGTCGAGTTCGATGCCGTCGCAATCGTAGCGGCGCGCGGCCTCCTCAATGAGCCGCGCGGTGTAATCGCGCACCTCCTCGCGGCCGAAGTCCAGCGCGTCCCGGCCCTGATATCGTTCACCACCCAAGCGCCAGTCCGGATGGTCCCGCAGGAACCGGGTGCGCAGGAAATCGTCTCCGTGGTCGTCGTTCATCCGGAAAGTGAGCAGCGCCTCGCGCCCGCGCCGCCTCGCCTCGGCCAGCATGATGGCATAGGGATCAGTGCCCGCGTCGAAGAACGCCTGCAGGTTCTTGAATCGCTGGTGCTCGGACGCCGGCCACTTCGCCCTCTCCTCCGGCGTCGAAAGGGTGCCCCGCATCGTGCCAACCTTCGTTGGGTAATACATCACCTGCGCATTGACG
>JBBQLF010000171.1:0-8167 GCA_038327695.1 Bryobacterales bacterium | reverse complement strand
GCCGTATTGCGACTCGCCATAGACGATGTCCGGATCAGTGGGATCGATGCGCGAAACAAAGCCGTCGCCGCCGGTGACGATGATCCAGTCCGCGTTGGTGGCGCCCTGCGCACCGCGCGTGCGGGAGGGCCCGCCCAGCGTGGCGTTGTCCTGCGTGCCGCCGTACACGTTGTAGATGGGCGAGGCGTTATCGACCTCGACGTTGTAGAACTGCGTGATGTTCAGATTCGTGATGTGCCGCCAGAGCCGGCCCCGGTCCCAGGACTCATACACGCCGCCGTCGGAGCCGTTCAGAATGTGATCTGAGTCCGCCGGATCAATCCAGTAGCTGTGATTGTCCACGTGCTTGGAACGCTCGCCGACGTTGCGCCAGGTGCGTCCGCCGTCATCGGAGACGCGCACAAAGACGTCCATCAGATACACGCGGTCCGCGACGTTGGGGTCCGGCACGATATTCAGGTAGTACATGGGCAGCCCGGCATAGGCGTCGCGCTTCTCCCAGCTCTCACCCGAATCGGTAGAGCGAAACACGCCGCCGCCGTTCTCGGCCGCCTCCACGCGCGCATAGACCACGCCCTTCTTCGCCGGCGAAAACCCGAGCCCGATGCGGCCCAGTTCCCCGGTGGCGATGCGCACCTTCCGGAACGTGGCGCCGGCGTCGCTGGACTTGTAGAGAGCGGATTCCGGTCCGCCGTGGATCAAAGTCCAGACGTGCCGGCGGCGCTGGTGCGCGGAGGCGAGTACGACATCGGGGTTGTTCGGGTCGAGCGCCACATCGGCGACGCCGGTGTGCTCACTGACCTCCAGGACCTTCTTCCAGGTCTTGCCGCCGTCAATGGTCTTGTACAGTCCGCGATCGCCACCAGGCCCCCACAGCGGGCCGTAGGCGGCTACGTAGACCACATTGGAGGCGCGCGGGTCGACGACGATACGGCCGATATGCTCACTGGCTTTCAGCCCCACGTTGCGCCACGATTTGCCGCCGTCATCGGAACGGTAGACTCCATCGCCGTAGCTCACTGAGCGTTGATTATTGGATTCGCCCGAGCCCACCCAGACCGTGTCCGGGTTGTTCGGGTCCAGCGTGATGGCGCCCACCGAATAGGCGCCCTCATTTTGAAATACGGGCGTCCAGGTGAGGCCGGCGTTGGTGGTCTTCCACACGCCGCCGGACGCGGCCGCCACATACCAGGTGGCCTTCTGCGCGGGATGGACGGCGATGGCGATGACACGTCCGGACATCAGCGCCGGCCCGATGGCGCGGAGGCGGAGGCCGGAAAACGTGGAGCTCTGCCACGGGTCGTCTGTCTTGGCGTCCGGCTTGGCGTCGGCAACCGGGGGTTGCGCCGGCTGGGCCAATAGTGAAAAGCTCAGGGCGAGAAGAAGTGGAAGAATGCGCATGGCGGTATCGCCGCCAGTGTATCGCAGGATTAACATAAAGGGACTGGAAGTTCTCATGAGCGACATACAATACCGCAGCCGCCGCGCCGTTTCCCTGGAAAACGAGCACCTGGAGATCATTGTCACCGTGGAGGGCGGCCACATTGCCGCCATTCGCGATAAGAAGACCGGCGTCAATCCGCTGTGGTCGCCGCCGTGGGCGTCCATTGAGCCATCCACCTACGATGCCGCCAAGCACCCGGAATACGGCGGCAACGCGGAGAGCAAGCTGCTGTCCGGCATTCTCGGCCACAATCTCTGCCTCGATCTTTTCGGTGGCCCTTCCGAGGAAGAGGCCGCCGCCGGCATGTCCGTCCACGGGGAAGCCCCGGTGGCGAAGTACGAGATTGCCGTGGCCGGCGACACGCTGACGCAGCGCTGCGTGCTGGCGCATGCGCAACTCGGCTTTGCACGCACCATTCGCCTGGCCTCGGGATCGCGCCGCGCCATGATCACCGAGACCGTGGAGAATCTGAGTTCCTGGGATCGCCCGATCGCCTGGACCCAGCACGTCACGCTGGGCCCGCCGTTCCTGGAACGGGGCAAGACGGCGTTCCGCGCCTCGGCCACGAAGTCGAAAACGATGGAGGTGGATTTCTCCGATGGCAAGGGCTACATGAAGATCAACGCCGAGTTTAACTGGCCCATGGTGCCCAGGGAGGACGGCTCTCAGGAAGATATGCAGCTCTTCACCAGCCGCCAAGTCTCTGGCGCGTTTTCCACGCACCTGATGGACCCGTCGCGGGAGAAGGCCTACTTCTCAGCGTGGAGCCCGGAGTCGAAGCTGGCTCTCACCTACGTTTGGAAGCAGAGCGATTTCCCCTGGCTCGGCATCTGGGAGGAAAACCACGGCCGCCTGACTCCGCCATGGCGGGGCCAGGCGCTCACGCGCGGCATGGAGTTCGGCGCGTCGCCGTTTCCGGAGTCGCGGCGAAAGATGATCGATCGCGGTGGGCTGTTCGGAGTGCCCGGCTACCGCTGGATTCCGGCCCGCGGACGCGTCACAGTTCACTACTCCGCAACACTGGAGCAGACCGAGTCGATCGACCAACTCCAGCCTTAACTTAGCCCTTCGAAGAAGTGCGCGGCCCGGCCGACTTCGCGCCTGTTGGGGCGGAAGCCGCCATGGCTTCCATCGGAGAGCTCTTCACCAGATTCAGCGCCTTGCGCACCTCGGTGTCGAGTTTGTCCAACGTCTCAGGGTGTTCCCGCAGGAACACTTTCACGTTTTCACGGCCTTGCCCGATCCGCTCACCGCCGTAGCTATACCAGGAGCCGCTCTTCTCCACCAGGTTCTGCTCCACGCCGACGTCCAGCAGGTCGCCGATCAAGCTGACGCCTTCGCCGTACATGATGTCGAACTCCGCTTCGCGGAACGGAGGCGCCAACTTGTTCTTTACCACTTTGACCTTCGTGCGGTTGCCGGTGACGGTCTCGCCGTCCTTGATGGCTGCAATCCGCCGGATGTCCAGCCGCATGCTCGAGTAGAACTTCAGCGCGCGGCCGCCGGTGGTGGTCTCCGGATTGCCGAACATGACGCCGATCTTCTCGCGGATCTGGTTGATGAAGATCAGACACGTGTTTGACTTCGATACCGTGCCAGTCAACTTGCGCATCGCCTGCGACATCAGGCGCGCGTGGACGCCGACGAAGGAGTCGCCCATCTCGCCGTCCAATTCGGCCTTCGGCACCAACGCGGCCACGGAGTCCACCACGACAATGTCGATGGCGTTTGAGCTGATGAGTGACGACGTGATCTCCAGCGCCTGCTCCGCGTAATCCGGCTGCGAAACCAGCAGATTGTCGATATCCACACCGAGTTTCCGCGCGTAGCCCGGATCCAGCGCGTGCTCCACATCGATGAAGGCCGCCATGCCGCCGGCCTTCTGCGCCTGCGCCAGAGCCTGCAACGCGACAGTCGTCTTGCCGGATGACTCCGGTCCGAATACTTCAATGATGCGGCCGCGCGGGAAGCCGCCCACGCCCATCGCGTAATCCAGTGACACCGATCCGCTGGAGATCACGCTCACCGGCACAATCGCATCGTGCGACCCGAGACGCTGGATGGTCCCCTTCCCGTATTGCTTCTCCAGGTTGCCCAGCGTGATGGCCAGCAACCGCGATTTTTCTTTGTCGTCCAGGGCCATGGATGTGCTCCTCGCGTCCGCGTAGTGAAAACCTTTACAGTATAGCAGCGGATGTCCCGCTGCGTACCTACTCAGTTTAACCAGTGCGGCGCGAGGAGCGGGACTCTCCGGTTTTCTTACTCAGCCGGCGGAGCGGGCGCCGGCGGAGTGTTGCGCCGGCCCGGGCCCTCGCCCATCATCGACGCCATCCCCATCATGCCCCCCAAGCCCATCGTTTCCACCGCCGAGGACGGCACGATCACCATCGAGCCCTTCTCCTTGATCGCCTCATAGAGCATGTTCATGGCGCGCAGGTGCAATGCCACCGGATTGTCGCGGTACATCTCCGCCGCCTGCGCGAACTTCTCGGAAATCTCCGTCTCCGCCGTGCTGAGGATGATGCGCGCATGCCGTTCCCGCTGCGCCTGCGCCTCGCGCGACATGGCGTCTTCCAGGCCCTGCGGGATCTGCACGTCCCGAATCTCCACGCTCTGCACCGTCACGCCCCAGGGATTCGTCTTCTCATCCAGGATCTTCTGCAACTCGTGGCCGAGCGATTCGCGGTCCGTCAGCATCTCCGTCAAAAGATGCCGCCCGATCGTCTCCCGCAGCGCCGTCTGCGCGCTCATGGAGATGGCCTGCGCGAAATTCTGGACCTCCAGGATGCTCTTCTCCGCGTTCCACACCACCCAGAACACGATGGCGTCCACGAACACCGGCACCGCGTCGCGGGTGAGTGTGGACTCGGCCTTCACATCCGTCACGCGGATGCGCTGGTCCACAAAATCACTCACCGTGTCGATCACCGGAATGATCACGAACACGCCGGGCCCCATCAACCCCCGGTATCGTCCCAAACGCATCACCGCCGCCCGCTCCCACTGCTGGGCCACCTTGATGGCAAACAGGAAGTAGACGCCCACCAGGGCAAAGACGATGATGGGCCACGGCCGCTGTAACAAAGCTGACAGCGCAGCTCCGGCCACCATGCTAATGGCAAATACTGCGCCGCCGATGGCGCTTACCGCTTGCCCGCGAACGGCGACAAAGCCGCTCGCTACCTCAGTTGTCAAGCCCCGCTGGAACATAGCTCATTACTCCTGAAACCAAACTGATTGAACTCTCTGCCACCATCACCAGAACGGAATCCCGCCGTTCGAACAACTCAGTCACGCAAACGCCGATCGCCATCCACACCAGAACCACCATCAGCGCGCTCCGCACCGTGCCCGGCATAGCCGCTACCTCCGGCGGCCGTCGCCGGACACCATCTCAATCAATCGATCCGCCACCTCGCGCACCGTAAATCCTTCGGCACCAGCCTTCGCGGCGCACTCGCCCGCCAACCGGCTCAACCGCGTCTGCCGCTGCGCATCATCTTCCTTCACAACCTTCAACGTCACAAACGTGCCCAATCCCTGTTGCGTCGTGAGCGTGCCCCGGATCTCCAACTCCCGGTAGGCGCGCATCACCGTGTTTGGATTAATGGCCAGATCCACTGCCACCTGCCGCACCGTCGGCAATTGCTCGCCGCCATGCAGCGCGCCCGCTGAAATCGCCAGCAGCACCTGATCGATCATCTGGCGGTACACCGGAACGCCCGTGGAGTTGTCCAACCGGAATCGAAATGACTCTGTCTTTGTCATCTACTTCACTAGTGTACTAGCGTTCTGACACATATCAAGGGAAATCTTGTGGAGGCATAATGGTCTTCTATGGCCGACGATCTCAATTTGACCCCCCGCGCCGTGCCGCGCGTGGAAACCGCCTACCGCCGCATCGTGACCGAGTTCCCGGTGCCGGAGTCTTTGCCCGTACTGGAGAAGCTCCACCAGTACGAATTGCGCGCCATGGCCGGACAGCCGCCGGTGGTGTGGGATCGGGCGGAGGGGTTCCAGGTGTGGGACGCCTGGGGCAACAAGTGGCTGGACTGGTCATCCGGCGTGTTGATCACCAACGCCGGCCACGGCCGGCAGGAAATCGTCGACGCCATCGTCGCCCAGGCGCAGAGCCATCTGCTGACCACCTACTGCTTTCCCTCCGCCATCCGCGCTCAACTGTGTGAGCGTTTGGTCTCGCTCATGCCGGAGCCGCTGAAGAAGATCTTCCTGCTCACGACGGGCTCAGAGACGGTGGAGTTTGCGATCAAGGTGGCGCGCACGCATGGCCTGACGGCCGGCGGGCGGCAGAAGAACGTGATCGTGTCATTCGAAAAGGCCTTCCACGGGCGGACTCTCGGCGCGCAGCAGGCCGGGGGCATCCCCGCCTTGAAAGAGTGGATCGGTCACCTGGATCCGGGCTTCGTGCAGGTCCCCTTCCCCGACGGCTACTGGACCGAGGACACCAGCTTCGATCTCTTCACCCGCACCTTGGCCGAACGCGGCGTCGCCCCCAGCCAGGTGTGCGGCGTCATCATGGAGACCTATCAGGGCGGCACCGCGGCCTTCGCGCCGCCGGAGTACATCAAGACTCTCCGGCAGTGGTGCGACGGCCAGAAAGCAGTGCTCATCTTTGACGAAGTGCAGGCCGCCTTCGGCCGCACCGGCACCATGTGGGGCTTTGAGCATTTCGATACGCTCCCGGATCTCACCACCTGGGGCAAAGGCCTTTCCAGTTCCCTGCCTATCGCCGCGGTGGTGGGCAAGCCGGAGCTGATGGACTTGCACGCGCCCGGCAGCGCGTCGTCCACGCACACCGGCAACCCGGTCTGCTGCGCGGCCGCGCTGGCCAACGTCAACCTGATCGTCAGCGAAGGGTTGGTCGAGAACTCGGCCCGCATGGGCCGCATCCTGCTGAACGAGCTGCACGCGCTGAAGACCCGCTTCCGGCAGATCGGATTCGTCACCGGCAAAGGCCTGGTGGCCGGGGTGGCCTGCGTGCTGCCCGGGCAGAAGCAACCGGACACCGATCTGGCGAAAGCCGTAGTAACGCGCTGCGTGGAGAAAGGCCTGCTGCTGTTCAGTCCGGTCGGGCCGGCCGGTTGCACCGTGAAGATCTGCCCCCCGCTGACCATCACGGAAGAGGCGCTGCGCGAGGGCTGCGCCGTTCTCGGCGAGGCTTTCGCCGAGGTTACCACCGGCCACTGAGGACCCTACAACATGCAAGTCACACTCATCGGCGGGGGCATGATCGCGCATGACCAGATCCTGCCCACGTTTTACCAATTGCAGCGTCAGGGCCGCATCGGCGCCATCAATGTCTGTGACCGCCGCGCGGAGAGCCTGGCCGCACTTGCCGCCGCACCGAACCTGGTGCGCGCGTTTCCGGAACAGAGCTTCACGCCGCGTCTGGAACCGTTTACCGAAGTGATAGCGGCATTGCCGCCGGAACAACTGGTGGTGGTCGCAGTGCCAGATGCCGCGCACTACGAAGTGGTGATGACCGCCCTGCGCCATCAACAGCACGTCCTCTGCGTGAAACCCCTGGTGCTCACAGTCAGCCAGTCCATCGAAATCGAAAACGAAGCCAGCGCGCGCGGGTTGATGGTAGGCGTGGAGTACCACAAGCGATTCGACGACCGCTCCTTGATGGCCCGCCGCCGCTACCAGGCCGGCAGCTTCGGCGAGTTCAAGCTCGGCACGGCCTGCCTGCTCGAGAAGTGGTACTACCGTCACTCGAACTTCCAGAACTGGTTCACCTGCGACTCTTCCGACGCGTTCACCTACATCGGTTGTCATTACGTGGATCTGGTGGCGTTCATCACCGGCCTGACCCCCAAAGCGGTCAGCGTCTATGGCATCAAGGACAAGTTCCCCAACGGCAACGAAGGCTGGCTCTGGACCGATGCGCGCGTGCTGTGGTCCAACGGGGCCTGCCTGAATGTGCAGAACGCCCTCGGCTTCCCGGACGCCGGTCCCGGCACCAACACGCAGGGCCTCACCATGTACTGCTCCACCGGCGAGGTGGGCGCCTGGATCAATCACTCCGATTCGTATCGTGGCCTGCAATACTGCTACACCCAAAACCCGGGCGGCGATGGCGCGACCACATACGCCGAGCCCTCGCCCGACTACTTCCAGTACCTCGATCTGGGCGGGCCGGGCCTCACGCCGGTTGGCTACGGCTATCGATCCGTGGCCTACATCGCCGAGCGCGCCTCCGAACTGCAGGGCCTCCCGCTCGACGCGCGGCGCGCGCTTCTGCGACAGTGGGACGAAGCCGGCATCATGGCCACACCCGCCAATTCGCGTTACAACGAAGCCGTGGTGGAAGCGGCGCGGGCGTCCATCCAACAGGACGGCGCGCTCATCCGGCTGTAGCGCCGTGCTATAACTATTCCCTATGAAACTCTTTCGTCTTCTCGCCCTCGTGGCACTGACCCTGTCTTTAGCCGTCGCGGAGCCTCCCAAGAAGGGAGACGCCCAGGGCTCCACCCCCAAGGTTGCCACCAAGGCTGTCGAACTCCTTGACATCAACACCGCCTCCGCTGACGCCCTGAAGGCCCTGCCTGGTATCGGTGCCGCTTACTCAGAGAAGATCATCAAGGGCCGCCCCTACAAGGCCAAGAACGAACTCGTTCAGAAGAACATCGTCCCGCAGGCCACCTACGACAAGGTCAAGGACCTGATCATCGCTAAGCAGAAGTAGCCGCGCCTATTCCT
>JBBQLF010000170.1:0-8223 GCA_038327695.1 Bryobacterales bacterium | reverse complement strand
AAGAACTTCACCCCAAACTGTTGATTCCGCATGAGCGTCTCAATCGGCGCTTGGCACTAATTGGAAGCCGAACTTGCGTGCTTTGCGTTCGAGCACAATGCCAGCCGCTCGCGCTACACGGTATCGCCAAGTTCTTTCCCTTTTTGACCCGCACCGCGGGACTATTGCTCGGAACCTCTTGTGCAACAATGCGTTCCATACAGAGCCGCGCAAGCAAGCAAGCGTTTTGCGTGTCCGGCTATTTGCTGGACACTACACGAGCGTATGAGTGCCCAAATTCTAACGCTCGCTTACGGTCGGTGCGCCTCTGATTGGGTACGGACCACTCCACATTCATGTCGCGCACCCGCTGTAGGAGCGCGGGTTTGCGGTAGATCCGGTACACTGGAATCTGGATTTCTCTGACGTGCGCCGCCTGGCCCCCTCCATACTGGCCCTCGCTTTCCTCTGGCTTCCCGCCGGAGGACAGAATCGTCCTACGGGGGAATGGAACCAACTGGACGGCAGCCAGACTCTGTTCACCGTGCTGGCGGCCATCAACGCAGCCGGCTATGACGCCGAGTTGCATTCGCCCACCAACCACAGGCTGCGCGGGGCCGTCCGCCAATACGTGGCGTCCAGGAACCCGCCTTCGCTGGCCGGCCTGAAGAAGTTTTTTGAAAGCCACCACCCGGAGAACCCCGGCTCGGAGCTGAGCCAGTATGTCTCCTGGGCCCTTAGCGTGGAGGGGCCGCCGAATTTCCAGCCGCGCTTCAGCCCGAACCAGATGCCCCCGGATACGATCGCCCTGCAAGGACTTTCCCCGCTTCTGGCCGCGTTTCACAAGGAAGCCGCGATTGAGGAGGCCTGGACGCAGGCCCAAACGGCGTTGGACGCTGAGATCAGGCGCTACCAGGCACCGGTGATCCAGGCGATTTTCGATGCGAATGCCTACCTGCGGAACCCAACTTCAGGGATGCGCGGCAAGCGGTTTCAGATCTTCATCGACCTGCTGGGCGCTCCCAATCAGGTGCACACGCGGTCTTTTGGGGACGAGTACTTCGTGGTGGTGACGCCCTCGGCCGAACCGCGAATCGCCGACATCCGCCACGCCTATCTGCACTATTTGCTGGACCCGCTGGCGATCCGGAATGCGGCCGTGCTGGAGAAAAAGAAGGCGCTGGGCGAGTTTTCCCACGCTTCGCCGATTCTGGACGAGAGCTACAAGAACGACTTCGTCCTGCTCTCAGGCATGTGCCTGGTGAAGGCCGTTGAGGCGCGCATCGACGGGCGCGGCGCCGAAGCGGTGGTCAACCAGGCGATGGCGGAAGGCTTCATCATGACTGCCTATTTCCATGAAGCCCTTGGGCTGTACGAGAAGCAGGAGCAATCGATGCGGCTCTACCTGCCTGGCATGCTGGAAGCGATCGATCTGAAGAAAGAAGATCAGCGGATCGCCAAGGTCCAATTCGCATCTCAACGTGCTGCGCGCAAGGCCAGGCTGGTGGAGTATGAGGTGAAAGCGCCGGAATTGACGGGGGCAGCCAGGGCCGCCGCTGAGGGCGAGAAGTTGTACGGCGAGCGTAAGCTGGCCGAGGCCAAAGAGGCGTTCCGCAAGGCGCTGGTGCCGGAAGCCCCGCGGCCCGTGCAGGCCAAGGCGCAGTTTGGCCTGGCGCGAATATCGGCGATGGAGAAAGATCCGGAGCAGGCGGAGCAGTTGTTCCGCAGGACGCTGGACTTGCAGCCGGAGCCTTATGAACGCGCGTGGTCGCACGTCTATCTGGCACGCCTGGCGCGCGCTACCGGAGACCCCGACCCGCAGGAAATACGCACCCATTATGAGGCGGCACTGGCCGTCGCAGGCGCCCCCGAGGGCGCGTTGAAAGCAGCCCGGCAGGAGCTTTCCGCCCTGCCGGTGGCCGTGAAACCGTCCGATCCGGAAAAACCATACTGACTAGAGGAATACCCATGACCCGTAATTTTCTAACCAATACACTGCTGGCCCTGGCAGTCTCCACCAGCCTACTGTCAGCCCAGACTGCCAACACGAAAGCGCCGAGGCCTAAGAACCAGAAGGAGGGCGAGGCGATCATGGCAATGTTCCAGACGCAGGATCCGGACGCGCGCATCGCCGCTGCCAACGACCTGATCACGAAATATGCCGAGACCGAGTTCAGGGCTACGGCGCTGTATGTGGCGGCGTTTTCCTATCAGCAGAAAGGCGACATCGAGAACTCGATTGTTTATGCCGAGAAGTGCCTGGAGAGCGACCCCAAGTTTTTCGGCGCGATGCTGACCATCGCCACTGGCCTGGCGCAGCGCACGAAGGAGTTCGACCTTGATCGCGAGGAGAAACTGGGCCGTTCTGAAAAGATGGCGAAGACCGCCATCGAGATGATCCCGACGGCGCCGAAACCGAATCCCGGCATCCCGGACGAACAGTGGGAAGTGGCCAAGAAGGACTTCCTCGGACAGGCCCACGAGGCGATGGGGATGGCGGCGCTGGTGAGGAAGAAGTACGACGTTTGCGCCTCTGAACTGGCCCTTGCGCTGGAGAATGCCCAGCAGCCCGATCCGTCGACGATGGTTCGCATGGCCAGCTGCAACATGAAGCTGCAGAAGTGGGACGAGGCGATTGCCGCGCTGGACAAGGCGCTGGCTGATCCGAACTCGGCGCCGGCGGTGAAGAAGGCGGCCATGGAATTAAAGATGGAGAGCAACAAAGCCAAAGCCGAGAAGAAGTAGCCACGGCTATGACGGCACCCTCCCTGGAGGAGTTGGAGTCCCGGCTCGGATACGCTTTTTCGAATCGGACCCTGCTCCAACGTGCGCTCACGCACAGGTCCCTGCTGGTGGAGCTTCCCCCCGATCCGTCGCCGGACCTGGCGCCCAGAGACAACGAGCAGCTCGAGTTTCTGGGCGACTCCATCCTGGGATTCCTGGCAAGCGACCATCTGGTGCGCCGGTGCCCTACGTTTCCAGAGGGCAAGCTCTCGAAGCTGAAGGCGCATCTGGTTTCAGCGGTTCAGTTGCACGAGGTAGCGAAGGACTTGGGATTGGGCGCCTACTTGCGCCTCGGTAAAGGCGAGGAGACCAACGGCGGACGGCAGAAGAAGGCGCTGCTGGCCAATTCAGTGGAAGCGATTATCGCGGCCATCTACCTGGACTGCGGGCTTGCCGCCTGCGACGCGTTTCTGGCCCGTCATTTCTGGAGTTCGATTCCGGAAGGCGAGGCGGAAGCGACTCCGGTGCCCATTGATTCCAAGAGCGCGTTGCAGGAACTGGCGCAGGCGAGGAAGCTGCCCGTACCCCGATATGCGATCGTGCATATGTCCGGTCCGGAGCACGAGCGGATGTTTACGGTGGAAGCCCGGATTGGCAAGGAGTTCAGCGCGCGGGCCGACGGCCACTCCAAGAAGGCGGCCTCGCAGCGCGCGGCGCTGGAATTGCTGGACCACTTGCGGGCGGAGATCAGCGCTGCGGTATAGCAGGCTGCTGAAATATTCCCGCGGCCGCGTTGCGAACACCGTCCGGCCGCCGGCGCGGAGAAGCGACAAAGCCGGCGGCTGGACGGCGCCGCACCAAGTGGCGCGGCCCGCGCAAGTATTTCAGCAGCCTGCCCGGTGCGCTTGCCAGGTGCGCTTGTTGAGCGGAAATCAGACCTGATAGCCTGTTTTGCATGGCTATCGACTCACGCCGATCATTTTTCACCCAGGCTGCAGGCCTGGTGGCCGTGACGGACTCAGCTACTGGCGCAGCCAGCCCAGCAGCCGGAGGCGTCTTCGGCACGCACTCCCTCAATGGCGAGTGGGATTTCCAGGCGGTCGTACCGGCCTGGCGGAAGGTCACAGTGCCGCACACATGGCAAGTGGACTCCGCCACGGCCAAACACATGGGCAAGGGGACGTACCGGCGCACGCTTCTGGTGCCAGCGGCCTGGAAGGGGGCTACGGTGCGTGTGGAATTCGAAAGCGTCTATCACTCCGCCCGAGTCACCGTGAACGGCCGCGCCGCCGGCTCGCACATCGGCAAGGGCTACACAGCCTTCACGCTTGACATCACTGATTTGCTCAATTACGGGGCGGGCAATGAGTTGGTGGTGGAGGCGGACAACTCCTTCTTTGACACGATGCTGCCGCGCAACAACAGCTACGACTGGACACCTGACGGCGGCATCTACAGGCCGGTCTGGCTGCATGTGACGCCCGCAGTTTACATCGAACGGGTGGAAGTGGAGGCCCAGGCGGACCTGGCGAGCGGACGCGGTGAGGCCGCCGTGCGGGCCGTCATCCGGAACCGCGGGGCGCAGTCCGCGCGGCTCGTCGTGGAGGCGGAGGTGATCGATGACGCCACCGGCTTGACCGTGAGCCAGAACTCCATGTCCGCTGAAATCCAGGCGGGCCAGACCGAGACGGTGACGCTGCCGGCGGCGCGCATCGATCAGGCCAAGCTTTGGCATTTTGACCACCCCAACCTCTACCGCGTTCGCGTGACCACTGGCCAGCATTCGGTGGAAGAGACGTTCGGTGTGCGGCGCTTTGAGGTGAAGGAGGGGTACTTCTATCTGAACGGCGAGAAGGTCCACCTGATGGGCGTGGAACGAATGGCTGGCAGCAACCCGAAGTTCGGTATGGCTGAGCCGGCTGAGTGGATTGACCACGATCACCGCGACATGAAGGAGCTGAACTGCGTCTTCACGCGCGTGCACTGGATGCAGGACAAGCGGCTGCTGGACTGGTGCGACCGGCACGGCATGCTGATGCAGCTGGAGGTGCCCACGTGGGGCGGCGCCACGTGGAAGGGCATGACGGCGGAGCCTGCGCCAGCGATCCTGGAAAACGGCCTGGATCAACTGCGCGAGATGATTGCGCAGAACCGGAATCACCCGTGCATCTTTGCCTGGGGGCTGTGCAATGAGATTGGCGGATCCAATCCGCCCGCCAAGAAGTTCGCCCAGGCGCTGTACAAGGAAGCGAGGCGCCTGGATCCTCAGCGCCTGCTCTCCTACGCATCGAACACCGTGCACAAAGACCCGCAGGGGGACGTCGCCGGCGAGATGGACATTCTGGAGTGGAACGAGTACTTCGAGAGCTGGTACGGCGGCGATGCCAACTCAGTGCGTGAGGCCTTGCGGAAGATCCGCGCGGTGCACCCGAACAAGGTGATCGTCATCAGCGAGTATGGTCTGTGCGAGTGTGATCCGAAGAACCCGACGAGCGATGAGCGGCGCATCCAGGTGCTGAAGACACACGACGCAGTGTACCGGGAGGATCCGCTGGTGGGCGGGCTGATCTTCTTCTGCTACAACGACTACCGCACGCACATGGGCGATAAGGGCCAGGGCGTGATGAAGCAGCGCGTGCATGGCGTGGTGGACGTGTTCGGCGCCCGCAAGCCCAGCTACGGCGTGCTGCGGAGGGAGTCCAGTCCGGTGGAGTCTCTGGCTGTGACGCGGACCGGGAGCGGGTGGAGCACCTCGCTGAAGACGCGTTCCCTGATCCCTGCCTACACGCTGCGCGGCTATACGCTGCGGTGGACGGTCTATTCGTTTGGCGATTTGCCAATGGAACTGGTGGAGACGCCGCTGCCGGAACTGAAGCCGGGCTCGGCGCATACGGCGACCGCGCGGTTTGTGGAGAGCGGGATCCGCCGCGTGGTGGTGGAGATCGTCCGTCCTACGGGCAGCACCGTGCTGGACGAGACCTGGCGCGCGTAGCGCCGCCCCCCGATTCAGGGAATAATGGAGGGGATGAATCGCCGTGAGTTCGCCGCCACCCTGCCCTTCGCCTCGCTCGCCGCGCAGTCGCGGGACAAGCGCCTGATTGTTCACGCCGACGACGCGGGCATGTGCCACTCCGTGAACGCGGCGACGATGGAGGCGATGACCAAGGGCCTGGTTAGCTCGGCCAGCATTATGGTGCCGTGCCCCTGGTTTTCCGAGTTCGCGGAATGGGCCAGGGCCAATCCGGGGATGGACGTGGGCCTGCATCTGACACTGACCAGCGAGTGGAAACACTACCGATGGCGGCCCGTGGCATCGCCGGAAAAGGTGAAGGGGCTTCTGGATCCCGATGGATATATCTGGCGCGATGTGCGTGCCACGGCGACGCACGCTTCGCCGGCGGAGGTGGAGATCGAGTTGCGCGCGCAGATCGAGCGCGCCCGCCAGTTTGGGATCAAGTTCACCCATCTGGACACGCACATGGGCACGTTGTTTGCGCGGCCGGACTATTTCGAGGTGTACACGAAACTGGCGAGTGAGGTGGGCGTGCCGTGCATGATGCCGCGGCCGACGCCGGAGGCGGAAGCGGAGCTGAAGGAGTACCCGATCACCGCGGCCATGCTGAAGGCGAAGGAGGCGGCGGGCATGAAGATGCTGGACCGCCTGGTGACGGGCGTCCCGGGGAAGGACTATGAGGAACGGCGCAAGAGCTATCGGGAGCTGCTGGAGAAGCTGAGGCCGGGCGTCACCAAGCTCATCATTCACCTGTCCAAGGACGATGCGGAGATCCGCGGGGTGACGGGCGCCTGGGGTTATCGCTGGGCGGACTTCCAGTTCTGGACGAGCGCGGAGGCCGGGGAGTTGCTGGCTAAGAATGGGATCAAGTTGATGACCTACAGGGAGCTTGCGCGATAATGCAATCCGTGAATCGCAGGAATTTTCTTTCGGCCGCTCTGGCGGCGCCCTCCATTGCGCTAGCCGCGCCGGCCGGCGTCAAACTGGGCGTGGATCTGTTCAGCCTCCGCTCGCAGGGATGGAATGCGTTTGAGCACCTGGACTATTGCTCGAAGTTCGGCGCCAAGACCGTGCATTTCTCGGAGATCCGATTTCTTGGTTCGCTCGAAGATGAGCATGTGAAGAAGGTGGGCGCCAGGGCGGCGGAGCTCGGCATTGAGGTGGAGATTGGGATGCGGTCTGTCTGCCCCACGTCTACAGCATTCGACAAAAATGCCGGCACTGCCGAGGAGCAGTTGACGCGAGTGCTCCGCGCCGCGAAACTGGCAAACTCGAGGCTGGTGCGTGCGTTCCTGGGCACGTCGAATGATCGCAAAACGCCGGGCGGCATTGAGGCACGCATTGCGGACACAGTGAAGGTGCTGCGCGCGGTGGGACCGGTGGCGCGGGATATGGGGCTGAAGATCGCCATCGAGAATCACGCCGGCGACATGCAGGCGCGCGAGCTGAAGACGCTGATCGAGGGCGCGGGCAAGGACGTGGTGGGGGCTTGCTTTGACTCGGGCAATCCGTGCTGGGCGTTGGAGGATCCGCACCTGACGCTGGAGACGCTGGCGCCCTACATTCTCACGAGCCATATCCGCGACAGCTACTTGTGGAACGACGACAATGGCACGCAGGTGAACTGGACGCGGATGGGTGACGGCAACGTGGACATAGGGCGGCTGCTCAAACGGTTCATCGAGCTTTGCCCCGGGAAGTCGATGTCGCTGGAGGTGATTGTGATGGGGCCGCGCGGCTACGCCTGGCGCAAGCCGGAGTTTTGGGATCCGTACCGGGGCGTGCCGGCAGCGGACTTCGCGCGTTTTCTGAACATCGGCGCGTCGGCCAAGCCAGCCGTGCCCCGAGCGGCGGTACCGAAGGAACAGGCCGCCGCGATGGAACGCGCCGACTTCGAGGCGTCCATGCAGTGGACCCGGGCGTTCCTGGGCGTGTAGCCCCGGCTCGACGGCTATTGCAGGAACGCTGAAACGGCGGAGTTGAGTTTCGCTGCCTCGCAACTGGTGGCCATGTGTCCGCAATGGCCGCCCAACCGGAGGACGGCGAAACCGGATTTCGCTGCCATCTGCAGGGCCGGTCCTGGATTCACCATGTGGTCCTGCGTGGCCACCACCACCAGCACGCGCGCCTGGACGGCCGCGCCAGCTTTCTCCATCGATCCGCCATAGTTGCGCGAGACATCCTGCGCCATCATGGCCCGCAACTGCGAGGCCCAGTCCAGCGGGTCCATCCCGGTCCGGGCATCGCTCTGTAGACGCGCCTGCAAGGCCGCGAACCCGGCCGCCGCCGTCTTTTCCACGTGCTCGGCCGGGGTGGTGAGAGCAAAACGGTGCATCGCCAGGACTGCCGGCATGGCCGTCCTCGGATCGGCGCCCGCCGCCCGCACCGCCTCAATGGCGGACAGTTCCGCCTGCCACAACAGCAGGTCCACTGACGTCAGCTTCGGTGAGCCGATGATCGGCACAGCCTTCTTCATGAACCCCGGAAATGCCGTGATCCATTCGAAC
>JBBQLF010000169.1:0-8244 GCA_038327695.1 Bryobacterales bacterium | reverse complement strand
TTATTTTCCTGACCGCCAAATCGCTGAAAGAAGACCGCCTGTATTGGAACGCGCTGGTGGGCGAGCGCTATCCGGAGTGGCGGCAGAAGTTCAGCGCGCGGCTGACACGGTACCTGGAGACGGCTCCTTACTTCTTTGCCGGCCATGGCGGGCACGTGCTGTACGGGCGGTCCCTCATCTATCGCTGGGGCGTGTTGACGCCGCTGGTGCTGGCCTATCAACAGAAGCTGTGGCCCCACTCCCCTGCCCTGCTGCGGGCCATCGTGGAGCGCAACATCCTGTGGCATCGCGACATCGGCGGATATGACGCCGCAGCCGGTAAGCTGCGCGAGTCCTACACGCCCGAAGGCACCATGGACGTGAAGGAGAGCTACATCGACGGCGGCCATCCCTACTGGGGCATGCAGGCGTTCGCGTTCTGGACGATTCCGGCCGGCGACCCGTTCTGGAGCGCGCCGGCGGAGCCGCTGCCCATCGAGAAAAGCGACTTCGCCATCGCGCTGCCCGAGGCCGGCATGCTGGTGGTGGGGTCGCGGGCCAGCGGCCAGGTGCGGATCTTCAACGCCAAGTCCACCCGCGCCGATCTCCACTACCGGGACAAGTACAACAAGCTGAGCTACTCCTCGCATTTCTCGTTTGCCGTCAACCACCAGAAGGGCAAGGCGACCATCGACAACACCGTCGTTCTGCGCAACCGCAAGACGGGTGAGACGGCCGGGCGCGGCGAGGTGACCGCCAACAGCGTCGAGGCCGAAAAGGTGGAGTTGGAGTACGCCATTCAGCTCGGAGATGTGACGGCGAAGATCGCCACGGAGATCCAGTTCCAGGGCGACTACGAGGCCCGCATCCATCGCGTGGAGATCAGCGGCGGTCCGCTGGAGGACATCGAGATTGTGGAGGGCGGCGCGGGCTACACGGCCAAGCCGGTGTACCCGTTGGCGCACCTGAAGACCTGGAAGCTGAAGGGCTGGACCGATTCAGGCACCGAGAATGCGGAGGGCAGCGTGCTGTTTGGCCCGCATCAGGTGCAGGTCCTGAAGGCTCAGGCGCAGCCGCGCCTGTTCCTGGCCGGACTGCGCTATCAGAGCCCCAAGGGATTGCCCAAGGACAAGATCGATGAGCAGGCGGCTCCGTTGCTGCAGCGGTTGAAGCTCTGAACCCCTTCATTCGTGAGGCGGAATGTGTCCGTGAAGGTATCGCCTTCGACACGCACGGATCCGTCCGGCAGTTGTTCGAACTTGGCGATGCGCGGGGCTGCGGCGTACGGCTCCATCAACGTGATGAAAGTAGCGGACTGGCCGAGGCGGCGCGCGATGGCGAAGGGCACCGGCCGGGTGAGGTCCGGGCCGAGCCCGCTGCCGGTAACGACAGTGGTCTCCGGCGCGCCCAGCATCCATAGCCGCAGATTGCGCTGCGGGGTCTCGAAACCAGCGGCGGTCACCGGGCCGGCCTCGTATTCCAGCGTCACGTCGTCGATGAAGAGGGCTCCGGCTTTGGGGCCAGTGGTGACGGCCGTCAGCTCGAGATTGAACTGGCTGACCGGCACGTCGAACACATTGTTTTCGTCGCCCTGGTAGTGGTTCCAGTTGGCAAAATCAGTGGCGATGTCGAAGCGTTTCCAGCCGGTCCAATCCACAGTGCCGAGGGCCTTCACGTACTTCTCGCCGCCGGCGTCGTAGAGGCGCACTCCGATGCGGTGGCCGCTGCCGTCGCCATAGATCATCACAGACAGCGAGGTGGGCAACGCGTTGGGCAGTTCCGCCAGAATGGGCGTCGAGAACAGGATGTAGCCGGCGCCGCCAAAATCATAGGTGGCCTTGGCGGAGAAGCGGCCGGTGGCGGCCTGCTCCGTACTGGTCTGGAAGACGCCGCGCACGTTGGCGTTCGAGTTGTAAATGGAACCGTAGGTGGCGGGCCCTGTGGGATTCGGGTCAACCGTAGCCTGCCAGCCCTCCGCAGTCCGGGCAGCGCGGGGCTCGCTCAGATGCTGGTAGCCGTTCTTTGTGCCGAAGCCGGTGTAGGGTTCGGTGGGCAGGGCTGTGGTGAGAGTGCCGTCCATGTGGAAGGCCCAGTCGAAGATGTGGTCCTTGGCATCCGTAGCCTCGGCCTCAAACAGATCGACTGTGTACTCCGATGTCAGCAGCAGAGTGCGGGTGAGGGCGGCCTGTTTGTAGGCGGCCGGGCCGGCGGTGGCACGGACGGCGCGGTAGATGGGATGATCCAGCTCGGCCCAGATCAGCGCACCGCTAGATTCGGCCTGCGTCGTCTCATCCACCGTGACGGTGTTGTGGGCGATGGTGACCTTGTCCCAGGTGTTGTGCGTGGGCGCGGCATAGGACTGCGTGCCGGGGTCCAGCGCCATCGTTGCGCCCAGCGCGTAGCTGACTATGTTGAGCTTGTCGTAGTGGCCGTGGCCGCCGCCGTGGGGACCGAACTTCAGGGCCAGCATCGAATCGCCTTCCGGCGCCCGCAGCACCGCGTAGCCGGAATCAGGGAACGCCGCGCTGGCCAGGCCGGTCAGCGGCGCTTTCTGAACCTGCGGCGCGCCCCACAGCAGAGCGTTGAGACCGCGCGTGCGGCGGCCCAGCAGAGCCTCAAAGCCGGGATCGGCATACATGGACCAGGCGAACTCATACAGCGTGTCGTAGTTGAACAGCGTCACTTCCTTGCTGTCGTTGAAGGCCGGCAGGTTGCCGTTGGGCATAACCATGAGCAGCGGTGAGACGAACATCGCGCGCAGCGGCGGATCGCCGTACAGATCGATGCCGTTGGCCCATGCCATTTGCGCCAGCTTGATCAGCGGATCCAGGGCGTAGAAATGGTAGCCCCAGGCGCCCTCATACCAGTAGCCATCGGGCGTGACGGAGTTCTTCATCTGGAAGCGGAAGCCGCTCTTGCCGTCGATGGCGCCGGTGATCAGCGCCGGATCGGCCAGCGCGAAGCCGGCCGCGCCAATGGCGGCGTTGTGCCAGGACTGCCAGTTGCTCATACCGGCGTCGTTGCGCTGGATGGTGGTGACGGCGGCCCGCAGCAGGTTCGCCTCGATGGCGGCCCGGTCGGGTGGGCTGAGGGCGGCCGGCCCGGCCAGGAGGTCGTAGGCCCAGGCGAGGGGGACCAGCCAGACGGACTCGTCCAGGGTTTGCGAGTGCGCGCGGGCACCGCTGCGGGTGTTCCTGTTGTCCTTGTCGTGCAGAGCGTAACCGGCGTAGCGGGCGGCGTACTGGTTGAGGATCCAGGCGGCCTGGTCAGCGTACTGGCGCTCACCGGTCCAGCGCCAGGCCAATGCCAGATCCCGGGCGGCGTTGGCCAGGTCATCGTGGCGGCGGTCCAGGATCACCTGCTCGTAGGGCCAACCGGACCAGCGCTTGTTGTCGATGGGGCAGGTGTGGGTGGAAGGCGCCGTGTAGCGCAGGCTGACGCCGTGGACCGGGCAGACGTACCACAGGGTCCACTGGCCGCCTTCATCCGGGATTTCCAGTGTCTTGAGGCCGTACTTGGTGAGGTGGGACTGCGGCCAGGCTTTGGCGGCGCTGACCACCTGATCCAGCGCTGCCTTGGCCCAGGGCAGTTCGGCGGCGCGTTGCTGGGCCCAGGCCAGGCCGGCATCGGTGACGAGCATCCGGGGGCCGTCCGCGGCCGGCAGGAGCATGGTGGCTAGAAGGAGGAGAAAGGCGACGCGCATATCCGCTTTCTTTGTAGCACGGCGGCGGCTGTAGAATAGCGGATAGCCATGTCGAAGCCAAAATCGGTGACGTTTGAGGTAGAGTGCCCCTGCTGCCGCGCCACGTTAAAGATCGATCCCGAAGTCCGCGCCATCCTGAGCCACCAGGAGCGCGAGGCCCCCCGCACCCTGGAGGACATCAGCCTGGGCGTAGAGAAGCTCAAAGGAGCCGAGGCGCGCCGCGAGGACGCGTTCCAGAAGTCGTTCGCGCAAGTGAAATCCAGCAAGGACGTGCTGGCGCGGAAGTTCGACGAGCTGCTAAAGCAGGCCAAGGAGGACGACCCCACCAAGGCGCCCCCCACGCCGTTTGGCCTCGATTAGCGCCCTACTTGCTGGCCTCGAGCGCCTGGTTCAGATCCCACAGCAGATCTTCCAGATCCTCCAGGCCCACCGACAGCCGGATCATGTCTCCAGTCACGCCCGCCGCCTTCTGCTGCTCGGCCGACAACTGCTGGTGCGTGGTCGACGACGGATGGATTACCAGCGACCGGGCGTCGCCCACGTTGGCCAGGTGCGAGAACAGCTTCAGGCTGTTGACGAACTTCACGCCGGCCTCGTAGCCGCCATCGATGCCGAAGCTGAACACCGCGCCCGGGCCCTTCGGCAGATACTTCCGCCCCAGGGCATAGTACTTGCTCGACCTTAGGCCCGCGTAGTTCACCCACTTCACCTGCGGATGGCTCTCCAGGTGCTCGGCCACGATCTGCGCGTTATGCACATGGTGGTCCATGCGCATCCCCAGCGTCTCCACGCCCTGCAGGAACAGGAAGGAGTTGAACGGGCTGAGCGCCGGCCCCAGATCGCGCAGTCCCTCCACGCGCACCTTGAGAATGTAGGCGATCGCGCCAAACGTCTCGGCGAAATTCATCCCGTGGTAGGCCGGCGAGGGCTGATTGATCTGCGGAAACGCCCCCTTCATCCAGTCAAACTTGCCGCCGTCAACGATGATGCCGCCGATGGATGTCCCGTGGCCGCCGATGAACTTCGTCAGCGAGTGCAACACAATATTGGCGCCCCAATCGATGGGCTTGCACAGGTACGGCGTGGCAAACGTGTTGTCGATCAGAAACGGCAGGCCCGCGCTCTTGGCGACGTCCGCCACGGCGGCGATATCCAGCACGTTGCCGCGCGGATTGGAAATCGTCTCTCCATAGATCGCCTTCGTATTGGGCTGAATGGCCTTGCGGAAGTTCTCCGGCTCGTCCGGCTCCACGAAAGTGACGTCGATGCCCATGCGGCGGAAACTGACGTCGAACTGCGTGTAAGTGCCGCCATACAGCGTGCTGGCGGCCACAAAATGGTCGCCCGCCTGCAGCAGCGAGGTCAACGCCAGCAGCTGCGCCGCCTGCCCCGAGGCCACGGCCAGCCCGGCCGCGCCATTTTCCAGACTGGCCACGCGCTTCTCCAGCACGTCCGTGGTCGGGTTCATGATGCGCGTGTAGATGTTGCCGAACTTCTGCAGGGCGAACAACTGGGCGGCATCCGCCGAGTCGTCAAAGGCGAATGAGGTGGTCTGGTAGATGGGCACCGCCCGCGCCTTGGTGGTCGCCTCGGGTTCGTAGCCGGCATGCAACGCCCGGGTGTTGAAGCCCAGTTCTCGGTTCAAGTCCTTCATATTCGACATATACCTCCAAGTCTATCGGAAATGGGTGGCGGCGGCAAGCAGACCGCCCAGCGCCAGGAATGAACCGAAGGGCAACTCGTAGCTGGCCGCCGACGCACGGCGCAGGGTGATCCAAACCATGCCCAGAACGCTGCCCAGCAGCGAGCCGATCATCAGAGCGAGCAAGGCCGTCTCCAGGCCCAGAAACGCGCCGAGCATGGCCACCATCTTGACGTCGCCAAGCCCCAGCCCGTCGCGCCCGCGGAAGCGCTGGTAGAGGACGCCCATCAGGTAGAGGCCGCCGGAAAGGAACGCCGCCGTCGCCAGCGAGTTGATCAGGGAAGCTAGCGCCTCGCTGGCGGACGGCCAAAACAGCACCGTCACAAAGTGGACCACGCTCTCCGGCAGCGGGACGATGGGCGCCAGCACAACCCCAAGCAGCGCGCCGCCCTTGGTGAACTCATCGGGCAGGATGCGGGTCTCCAGGTCGGAAAACGCCAATTCCACCAGAATCGCGGCGAACGCACACCATTTCAGTGCCGCCCATTCCAGGCCCAGGCGCCAGACGATGGCCGCGAACAGCGCTCCGGTGAGTAGTTCCACGATGGGGTAGCGGGCGGAGATGGACGCGCGGCAGTGACGGCAGCGGGCCAGCAGAAAGACGTAGCTGAGTACCGGCACATTGTCGTACCAGGCGATCATGGTGGCGCAGCGCGGGCAGTGGGAACGCGGCGACACTACGGATTCGTCGTAAGGCAGGCGGCTGATGCAGACGTTCAGGAAACTGCCGATCAGCAGGCCAAAAGCCCCTGCCACCGCTACGTAGAGCATCGCTTCGTTCAAGCCAGGACCTTTCTGTAAACGGACACCGTGCCGCGCGCCATCTGCTCTATCGTAAACCGTTGCTCCACCAGGGCCCGGCCGGCGCGGGCCAGGCGGGCGGCCAGGTTTTCGTCCGCCAGAAGCCCTTCAACGGCCGCGCGAATGAGAGCGGCGTCGTTGTCCACCAGCAGCCCGGTCTCGCCGTGGACGACGATCTCCGGCAATCCGCCCACGCGGCTGGCGACCACCGGGACACCGTGCGCCATGGCGAACAGCGCGGCCGAGCCGAGCCCCTCGGATTCCGTGATGTAGACGAAGGCGCGGGCGCCGGGCAGATCGCGGCTCAAGTCGTCCGAAAAATGAACCGCCAGCCCACTCTGGCGCAGCAGAGCGCCGCCCTTGCCGGGATCGGCGGAGTCTATGGCGACGATGGGACCCGTGCGCGGACTGAGCGATGCCGGCAACTCAGTGCAGTCCGGGACGATGGAGATCTTCTCCGGCGCAATCCCGGCAAAGCGCAACTCCGCGGCCACGGCCTGGCTGATGGCGATGTAGTGAGCGGCGCGGCCGTATTTCCAGCGCGAAAGCGGGCCGGTCCGGATCGGAAAGATGACGCGGCGGGCAACAACAATGGGCCGCCGCGTGAACAGCGCGGCCAGAGTGTGGGACCGCGCATCGTGGCAGTGGATGAGATCGGCGCGGCGCGACCAGCGGAGCAGGTTGGCGATGGTCAGCGGCGCGCATTCGAAGCCTGATACGGTGGCTGGCGCGAGCAGCAATGATTCCACCGGCAGCGCCGCCAGCAGATGGAGCATCTGCCGCTGGCCGCCGCGCAACGTGCGGCCCGTGTCCAGGTGGAGGACACGCACCTACCGCCCCCAGCTCATGAGGCGGGCTTTGGCATACTTCAAAAACGTGTAAAAAGATGCCATAAAGGCGATGATTAGGCCCTCTAAACCGTCCAAAAACCCACGTTGCACGACGTATGTCTTGAGAAAGGTCCAGGGCGGGTCCAGCAGCAGGCGGCGGTAGCCCACGTGCTTCCGGCGGGCCACCACCTCTTCGGCCGCCAGCGTGGTGTAGCGGTCCATCGTCCGCAAGTGCTCGCTGATGGACCCGCAAGTGTAGTGCAGGAGGTTGCCCTCCAGTTCACCCACGCGCCCCTGGCTAATCACTGACTCATGGACGAATTCGCCCACCCAACGCGCCTTCCGCCGGTCAAACAGGCGAATCTTCCGGTCCGGGTACCAGCCGGAGTAGAGGATCCACTTACCGAGATACTGGGCCATACGGGGCAAGGTGTAGGCGTCACGATCCGGACCGTTCTTCTTGAGCTGCCAGATCTCGCCTTCCAGATCCTCGCTGAGCGCCTCGTCGGCGTCGATGGAGAGAATCCAGTCGTGAGTGGCCTGGTCAGAGGCGTAGTTCTTCTGACCCGCGTAGCCGCGCCAGTTGGCCTCCAGCACACGGGCGCCGAACTTTTCGGCGATCTCGACGGTGCGGTCCGTGGAGCCCGAGTCCACCACCAGGATCTCATCGCAACACCGCAGGCTCTCAATGGCCCGGGGCAGGTTTTGCTCTTCGTTGCAGGTGATGATGGTGGCGGAGATCTTCATCCCGAGGCTCAGGGCAGGAAACCCTGTTCGCTATTGTACTGAACGGGGACGGGAATGAAGGCGAGCGCGAAGATGACGATGGTGAGGATGAGCAACTGCCAGCGGCCCCGGCCGAGCGGGCCGGCATCGAAAACATAGAAGTGCTTGCGGCCTACGAAGAACAGGACCAGCGCATAGAGCCACCACGGCCAGTAGATGAGGCCCAGCGGAATCAGCAACAGAATCGCACCCAGCGCCACGCGGCGGTGCCATTCACCGAAACAGGCGTAGACGATGTGGCCGCCATCGAGTTGTCCCACCGGCAGGAGATTCAGGGCGGTGAGCAGCATCCCCACCCAGGCGGCGCGGGCCACCGGATGGAGATAGATGTCCGTCGTTGCCGCGCCGGAAAAGAGCCACAGCTCGATCAGGCGAAACAGCACCGGTGTGCCCATCTGCATCTCGCCCTGCGAGCCGATCCCCGGCACCACCTTGGAGAGGGC
>JBBQLF010000168.1:0-8250 GCA_038327695.1 Bryobacterales bacterium | reverse complement strand
ATCCGCTGTCGCACCTCCGTCGATGAAACCTCGTGCCAGTCTCCGCCCAGCGCCAGCCTGTGGACCCGCGCGGCCAGATGCGCCGGCGGTTCATAGATGGCCCCGCGCGGCGCCACCAGCATCTGATACTCGTCCAGTTGTTCCGCCATCGACAGCCCAGCGCCATAGTCCCAGCTCACGATCCGTTCCGCCGCATCCCGGCCACACACCACGTAGACCAGGCCGGCGCCCGTCGCGGCCCGGCACTCGCGCGCCATTTCGCAGAACAACCCGCCGTCGCTGATGGCGGCTGAGAAGCCGTATTCGGCCGCCAGCGTGGTGATCCATGCGGCCCGTCTCTCAAACCCGGGGCCGGCAAACTCCTTGTGCGGCAGAGTCCGCGGCAGAACCAGCACAAGCTCCGCAGCCCACTCCTGCGCGGCCCGCAGCATCGCCATGTGCGCGTGCGTCGGCGGATTCCACGCCCCCGGCAGCAGCGCAACGCTGCCCGCACCACTGCCCGCACCGGTGCCCGCCCGCCGCAGAAACTCCATCCCCTCATCGTAGCCGGACTATGCAACCCTGTGAGCCCGGCGCGCATCTGTGGTTAAGTAGAAAGACAAAGATGTTCACCTGGATCTGTCCCCAATGCGGCCGCGAAGTGCCGCCCTCCTACACCGATTGCCCCACCTGCGTGGAACGGCGCCAGCAAGCGGCACAGCCCGCTCCTCCGCCCCAGCCGCCTGTGGCGCCACCCGTCTACCCACAGCCACAGTACCCGCCGCAGCAGTACGCGCCTCCGCCCCCTCCCCCACCCGTCTACGCGCAACAGCAATATGCGCCTCCGCCTCCTCCGGTCTACGCGCAGCAGCAGGATGCGCAGCCCCAGCAGGTCTATACACTGCCGGAAAGCAAGAAGGGCATGCCATCGTGGCTGGCCGGCGTTCTCACCGTCGCGGTGCTCGGCGGTGCGCTGTTTGGGCTCTACAAGTTCGTCGGCAAACCATCCGCTCCGGAGCCCAAGAAAGCGGAAGTAGTCACCGGCGGCAAGGCGCATCCCTATCAGAAGTATCTGGAGATTGCGGGTGTGCGGCTGCTGGAGAAAGAGGGCAAGAAGTCCGTAGTCCGCTTCACCGTGATCAACCACTCGGAAGCGGATCTTTCCGGGCTGGAGCTCAACGTGCTTCTGGCGCCTTCCAACGGCGGCGAGCCGATTGCTGTCATCGACGCCAAGGTCGGCACTGTGCCCGCCCAGGGCGTCAAGGACATGGAGTCGCCGCTGAGCACCAAGCTGAAGGTCTACGAGTTGCCGGACTGGCAGTTCGTGAAAGCCACGTTTGAGATCACGGCCCCGGGGCACTAGAGACTGCCCGCAGGGCCTTCGCCTGATCGGCCGTGGCGCGGCAGCCGGGCGGCAGGTCCCGGCGCAGGTTCAACAGTGCGTCGAACAGGCAGGGGTCCTTCTCCAGCGCCCGTTCAAAGTCGGCCCGCGCCGTATCGCGATCCCCCAATAGCAGCAGCGCCAACCCGCGATTGTGCATCGCCCGCGCCGAGCCCGGCTCCAGCGCCAGCGCTCGCCCGAACTCCGCCAGCGCCAGTTCCGGTTTCCCGGCGCGGAGTAGCGCCAATCCCAGATCCGTGGCAACCCCTGCATCGTCCGGAGCCAGGCGCCTGGCTTCGGTGAGCAGCTCCACGGCTTGCGGCGCATCCAGCACGCGCGCCAGTTGCCGCTTGGGCCGGATCTTGTCCGGCGCCTGCTGGGCAGCCTCCAGCCATAGCGCCCGCGGGCTCTGCCAGACGCGCGTCTGCGCCGCGCTGAGCGCCATTAGAACCAGGCCCACGCCGGAGAGCAACCGCCCGTTGGCCGTCCTGAGCAACAGACCGAGCAGCGCCGCGAAGCAGAGCAGCGGCAGATACATGCGCCGGTCCGCGGCCAGGTCCGCTGCCGGAAACAGCGACGAACTGGGCAGCAGCAGCAAGAGCCCGCCCAGAATCCAGAAGCCAGGACCTAGGGCGCGCACGGTCCGCCACGACAGGACGGCGATCACCGCGATGACGCCCCAGGCGAGCGACGCCGCCAGCGGCGCCACTCGCACATCGGCGTCCACGCTGAAGCGCAGCGGAGCCAGCAGCAGCCAGAGGTAGCGCAGGATCGCCACACCCTGATAGCTGAAGTACTCGAACGGCCCGATGCCGGCCTGGGCGCCCGCTCCGGAGCCGGCGATCGCGCCCGCCGCATAGACCACGCGCAAGCCCGCCGCCAGGGCGAGCGCGAGCATCAGTGCCAGCGGCCCGGCGGCCGCGCGCCGCCGGCTGGTGGCCCACTCCAGCAACGCCAGCAGCAGCGGCAGCGCCGCGATCTCCTCTTTCGCCAGCAGCGCCAGCGCGAAGGCGCCCACTGCGTACCACCACCGGTTCCGCAACCACAGGCGCACGGCCAGCAAGCCAAACAGCGTGGCCAGCAGGGTGCCGCGAGCGAAGACGTAGACCACGGCTTCCGTTTGCAGGGGGTGGACGGCGAACACCACCGCCGCAATCTGGGCCGCCCGCGCCGGCAGCAGCGCCAGCAGTACGTCGTAGGCGAGCCACACGCACAACAGATGCAGCAGCAGGCTGACCAGGTGGAAGCTCCACGGCCCGGCCGCTAGCCGGAACTGCAGCCACTCCGTCAGCCACGTCAACGGACGCGTCTGCGTGAGGGAGAGTGCTTGCCGCCACGGGCCGGACGCGCTCAGTCCGGGGTCGGCCAGCAGCGAGAAGTCGTCATACTGGAACGGCGCCCACAGCGCGCCGCCGAAGGCGAGCAACGCGGCCAGAAGGAGGATCAGACGGAATCGCAATGCTACCATGTTAGAGCAATTCCGCACCGTCATCTCATGAGCAAGGCCAGCCGTCCACGCACCGCGGCGCAGCGCCGCGAGCGCCTCCTGAAGATCATCGCCGCCCTCGACCAGCGTTATCCCAAGGTCACCTGCGCCCTCCATCACGCAGACGCCTGGCAGTTGCTGGTGGCCACCATCCTGTCGGCCCAGTGCACAGACGAGCGCGTCAACAAGGTGACGCCGGGCCTGTTCGCCAAATACCCCACCATCCAGGACTTTGCCGCCGTCAGCCAGGCCGAACTCGCCCAGGACATCTACTCCACTGGCTTCTTCAACAACAAGGCCAAGAGCATCATCGGCGCGGCCCGCAAGATCCTGGACGGCTTCGGCGGCCAGGTTCCGCGCGAAATGGAGCAGCTCCTCACCATCCCCGGCGCGGCCCGCAAGACCGCCAACGTCGTGCTGGGCACGGCGTTCGGCATCGCCAGCGGCGTCGTCGTCGATACCCATGTCTCGCGCATCAGCCAGCGGCTGGACCTGACCAGGGCGGCGACGCCGGACAAGATCGAGGGCGACCTGATCAAGCAACTGCCGCCGGACCTCTGGATCCAGTTCGCCCACCAGATCATCCATTTTGGCCGGGAGCTTTGTTCGGCCCGCTCGCCGCGGTGCGCCGAGTGCCCGGTAGAGACCCTGTGTTACGCCAAGGACAAAACAGCCCTATGAGACCGGTTCTGCTCATCGCCACCCTCGCACTGGCCGGTTGTGTGAAGTACCCCGAGCCCTACCGGCCGCCCATCCAGCGCCGCCCGATGGAGATCACCGAGACCAACAAGCTGGGCCACTTCATCTACATGAACGCGCCCAACGCCACTCACCACTTTGTGGCCGACGTGCTGGTGGACCTCAACGACGGCAACTGGCGCTGGACGCTGAAGAGCCCCACTCTACAGTTCGTGCTTCCGTCCACACAGGCCATGCGGCTGCGCGCCGATCTCACCGTCGCCGAGCTCACCTTTGAGCAGACCGGTCCGGTGAAGATCACAGTTCACGTCGGCGGGCATCTGCTGGACACCATCGAATTTGCCAAGCCCGGCCAGCGTGTGTGGGAGAAAGCGGTGCCCGCGGAGTGGCTCACGGCCGGCGGCCCCGTGCTGGTGCGGCTGGAGATCGACAAGCTGTGGACCGCTCCGGCCGATGGAGTCAAACGCGGCTTCATCCTCACCAGCATTGGCTTCGTCCAGTAGCATGCCCAAGGCCGTCTCCATTCTGTTCGGCGCGCTGTTCACGGTGGTGATCGCCTACGCGCTGGGCCGCGTGCTGCTGCAACGCCTGCGCGTCAAGCTCACCCGGGAAGAGGAACTGCTGTTCGGCTTTGTGGCCGGCGCGCCGCTGCTCAGCCTGTTGATCTTCACCCTGGCGAGCCTGCATCTGATCTACGACGGTGTGCTGTTCGTCCTGGGCCTGGCCGCAGTCGGCTATGCCTGGAAGCAACGCGCGTTCTCACTGTCCAGCGAGCGGCTCCCCGCCCTGCCCCGCCTTTGGCAATGGATTTTCTGGCCGGTCTATACGGTCTTCGCCGTCATCTGCGGCATCTACGCCATGGCGCCGGAGTGGAGCCCGGACGGCAGCAGTTACCACCTGGGCGTGCTGGCCCACTACTACCGGGCGCACGGCTTCGTGAAGCTGCAGTCCAACATGTACGCCAATCTCTCGCAGGGCGTTGAGATGCTCTTCCTGAACGCCTGGGCGTACGGCCGCCATTCAGCGGCCGCGCTGGTCCACTGCGCGTTCCTCCTGACGCTGCCGCTGTTGATGCTGCGCTATGGCCAGCGCATGGCGATGCCGGCAGTGGGGGCCGCCGCCGCGCTCTTCACATTTCTCTGCCCGGTCATCATGGTGGATGGCGCCAGCGCCTACATCGATGTGGCGGTGGTGTGTGTCCTGTTCGCCGTGTACTATCTCTGCGAGATCGATGCCCCGCCGTTGTTGATCGGGCTGCTGGCCGGCTTCTGCTATGCGATGAAGTACACGGCCTTCCTGGCCGTCGTCTACGTGGTGCTCCGCTTCGCCTGGCGCCGCCGCTGGAAGGATCTGGCCGTTCTGGCGGTGCCGGCCGCCATCATGATTCTGCCGTGGGTGGCCCGCAACTGGATCTGGTTCGGCAACCCGGTCTCGCCCCTATTCAACGCCTGGTTCCCCAACCCGTGGGTGCATGTCAGCTTCGAGCAGGACTACCAGCGCTATATGCGCTTCTACAACGGGCTGACCAGCTACTGGCAGCTTCCCATGGAGCTGACCGTGCGCGGCCAGATTCTGGGCGGGTTCCTGGGCCCGCTGTTCCTGCTGACTCCGCTGGCGCTACTGGCGCTACTGGGGTTGCGGAAACCGGCGGCCCGCCGCGCGCTGGCAGCCGCCGCGCTGTTTGCGCTCCCCTATGCGGCCAATGTCGGCACGCGCTTCCTCATCCCGGTGGTGCCATTCGCCGCCTTTGCCCTGGCCGCAGCCCTGCCGGGCATCACGCTGCCCGTACTGGCGCTGGCGCACGCCGCCTTGAGCTTCCCCGACATGCCGGCGCGCTATGCCGATACGTACGCGTGGCGGATCGGCAACATCCCGCTCCGCCAGGCACTGCGGCTGCAGAGCGAGGAATCGTGGTTCCGCTACAAGTGGCCGCAGTACCGGGTGGCGCGGATGGTGGAGGAGAAGACCAAGCCCGGCGACGTGGTGTTCAGCTTCCCTTCCATCGCCGAGAGCTATACGACGCGGGAGATCCGCGTGAGCTTCCAGAGCGGGCCCAATGCGGTACTGCGGGACTACCTCCTGATTGCCCAGCTCTCCGACCTGCAGCCTATCGAGCGGACCACTTTCCGATTCCCCCGGCAAAGCCTCAGCGGCGTTCGGGCGGTGCAGACCAACAAGCCCGCGGCCGGCACGGAGGACTCGCACGACATCTGGAGCATCAGCGAGTTTCGGGTTCAGGATGAAGGCCGCGAGCTGAGGCGGGCCGGCGGCTGGCGCCTGAACGCGCGGCCGAACCCGTGGGGCGTGCAGAAGGCGTTCGACAACTGGCCCATCACGCGCTGGCGCGGGTGGCAGTGGATTGAGCCGGGGATGTACGTGGAAGTGGACTTCGGCCAACCCACCATGACGGACGCAGTGGTGCTGGAGGCGAGCACGGATCAGTACGCCGTGCGGCTGAAGATCCAGGGCCGCGACGCGGCCGGCGTGTGGAAGGACCTGCCCGCCAAGGCGCAGAAGACCGGGCTGGCCCCACCGCTGGGCCTGCGCGGGGCGGCGATGGAGGAGTTCCGGCGGGCGGGCGTCACGCATCTGCTGGTCCGCGAGGACGACTACCTGTGGGAGGATTACGGCAGGAACGCCTGGCTGTGGGGCATCCGGGAGATCGGCGTGTCGGACATCTCGCATCTGTACAAACTGGAGTGAATCAAGTGCCGCTCTACATGCTGGGCGTGGATGGAGGACAGTCTTCCACCACCGCCATGATTGGTGACGAAACGGGCCGGGTACTGGGATCCGGGCGGGGCGGGGCGTGCAATCACGTGGCCGCGGCGGAGGCGCGCGCCAAGTTCACGGCAGCCATCGGGGGCTGCGTGGCGCAGGCGCGCGAAGCGGCCGGCCTGGCCGAAGGGATCGAGTTCGAAGCCGGCTGCCTGGGCTTCTCCGGCGGGCCCGCGGACAAAGACCAACTGATCGCGGAGATGTTCACCATCCGGAAAAGGGTGGTGACCAACGACGCGGTGATCGCGCTGGCGGGCGCGCATGGGGGCCAGCCGGGGGTGATCACGATCGCCGGCACAGGATCGATCAGCTTTGGCCGCAACGCCGCCGGCAAGATGGCCCGGGCGGGCGGCTGGGGGTACGTCTACGGCGATGAAGGCGGCGGATTCGACCTGACCCGCCAGGCGCTGCGAGCCGCGCTGCGGATGGAGGAGGGCTGGGGTCCGGAGACGGTGCTGCGGGCCCGTCTGCTGGAAGCCAGCGGCGCGCGCGATGCCAATGACTTGCTCCACAAGTTCTACACGCCGGAGTTCCCGCGGCCGCGGGTGGCCGCGCTATCGCAACTGGTCGACCGGGCCGCCAGCGAGGGGGACGCAGTGGCCGGCGACATCCTGACCGAAGCGGCGCAGCAACTGGCGGGCATCACGCTGGCCGCGCGGATGCAGGTGTTCACGCCGCAGGAGACCGCGCCGGTGGCCTACATTGGCGGCGGCTTCAAGAGCGAGCGCCTGCTGGAGGAGTTCCGCAAGCGCCTGGAACGAGGCGGGAACAACACGGTGGCGGCGCCGCAGTACGGCCCGGCCGCCGGGGCGCTGCTGGAGGCGTACCGCCAGGCCGGTCTGAGCGTGACACTGTCTGGAGTGCCGGCGGAGAAATGATCCATCGCCCGATCCATCCAGCGCGTTGGGGGGCGATCCTGACCGGCCAGAGCCCCCATAGCGAGGGGCTGCTGTATCTGTGGACGGCGGCCTTTGTGCCGGAGGCGTACAACCCGGCGCTGGTGGAGAGCGTTCGCCAAGCCCGCGAGGAGGCGCCCACGCCGGCACTGGAGTACACTCTGGCGTTGCTCAACGCGGAAGGCGCGCGGCTGAAGACGCCGCCGTTCCATGCGCATCTGGCATTCGTGGTCCATCGGATCGGGTTCAACGCCAAGATGCTGGAGGCGCTCTCGGAGAAGCCCGCGGCGACGGCGATCCTGCTGTTTGCCATGGCGCAGGGTCACGCGGATGACAAGATCCCGTGGCTGCGGCGGTGGCTGGCCGCGGTGCCCGCCAAGTCCGGGCGCGCGCTGATGCTGCGGGCCCTGATCGGCGGCGCTCCGGTCTCCAATCCGTTCCAACCCCTGCACCTGGAGGCCATGGCGCAGGCCTGGCTGCTGGCGTCGAGCGACACGGGCGCGCCGGTAGAGGCGCCGGAACCGCTGTCTACGGAGGTCCTTTGGAGGCGGCTCCGCGCCCATCCCATCACAAAGCCCTGGATTCGGCTGCGCCCGTCGTCCGGCCAAGCGGCGCCGGTGAGCGGGCCGGCCACTATCCAATGACCGGCCGGCCCAGCGGCGCGCTACCCTGGTTGCATGTCTGAGTCCCACCTGTCCGACGGCGATCTGGAACGCTACGTCACCGGCATGATCGCTCACGACGCCGAGGTGAAGTGGGTGGAGGATCATCTCTACGCCTGCCCGGTGTGCGCGGAGCGGATGATGGCCATCCAGGATCACATGGACGACCCCGATTCCAGTTCGCTGGAGACGGACACGCCCGATCTGTACCGCGGCGGCGGCCCGATGCAATAGCGGGAGGCGGCCAGTAGAAGGCGATTCGGTTGTCAAATAGCATGGGCGCCGGCCTGCGGAGCCGGGTGCGACGTCAGCGAACTACTCCGGATGAGCACCCAGGAACAGGGGGCGGCGGGCGGGGCAGAGCGGCGG
>JBBQLF010000167.1:0-8317 GCA_038327695.1 Bryobacterales bacterium | reverse complement strand
GCCGATCTGGTGCTGTTCGATCCGGCCACCGTGGCGGAGAACTCCACGTTTGAGAAACCGCACCAGTACGCCACAGGCGTCACGCACGTGTGGGTGAATGGGATTTGCGCGTTACAGGACGGCAAGATGACGGCCGCGCTGGGCGGGCGGGTGCTGTACGGGCCGGCGGTGCGCGGCGCGGCGGAGGCGTTACTGATCGAGCCCGGGCGAGCTGGGCCGGTCACGCCGGCGTCGACGCACGATCTGCTGGTCCGCGCGCTTGGCCCGGAACGAGTGAAGGCCGCCGATATCCAGGTTGGCGAAGGCGAAACCCAGCCTGGCACATTGATCGACGGCGATGACCCCTCGCGCTCGCTGGCCGTGCTGTATCGCGACCGGGAGAAGACCCAGCCCCGGCTGGTGCGCCTGTGCTACGGGCTGAGCCGCGCTGTCCACCCGAGTTTTGGCGCGTGCCGATGGCAGACCGCCGAGCACATCACGCTGGGCACTACTCTGCCGATGCTGGTGTTTTACAACGGCCGGCCCTTTGAACTGGCCGGCTTTGCCTTCGACGGCAGCGGCACCGTCGTTTCCTGGCAGAAAGGCAGGCTGGACGAGTGGAGCCCGGTGGCGCGGCTGCGCGTCTGCCTGGAGCCGGATCCTTCCCGGATGAGCCTGCCCGAATATAGCCAGGTTCTCGGCGGCCGGTACTTTTCGTCCGATCACCCGGCGATGCGGAGACTCGTTCCGTCGGTGTACAAGATGTTTGTGGAGTTTCCCCGGCCTTGATCGGGGGGCGGCAGATTCCGGCGTAGCAGGCCATTGCCATCCGGGGCCGGTTTTCGCGCCCTTTTTGTGGAAAGCAAGGACGCGGGCGGCGGGGCGATCCTACGCGCTACCCGGTTAGACTGAGGGCCTGTTTCGAAATGACCTATCCAACCACTCCGTTGAAGACGGGCTTGCGCTCCCTGACGGCCGGTTACCAGGATAAGCCTGGCTGGTCTTGTGAACTGAAAGGAGTTCACCGTGTAAATTGTTTATTCAGCACGTAGCCGAACGAGCGGGGGTTCCAGTAATGGAGCCAGAGCGGCTCGGGAGGCGAACACGCGAGCCGCAACGCAAGTAAACCTGATTCGGTCTCGATAGGAAATCGAAGGTGGCCAGTCCGCCGGCTAGGACGAAGCCTGACACCAGTGGGGAAGCAATAGGCAAGCACTCGCTGGACCTTCCGGGGTGGTTGAGGGCAGCGCGCGTGGACAGAACAGTCGAGGAGCCTGGGAGGCCCTGCCGGGTGGAAGCGGAAGCGGCCAACGTGCGGAGGGAAGACATAACCTCTGCAACGGCCTGGTAGGGAGCCGGAGAGGCCCATAGTAGCGAAGAAGCGGGGTAATGCCCGAGGAGCGAAGGGGCCTTGCTGAGAGCATGATTCTGTGAGAGGAGGGGTAACCGGCTTGGATGAGAATCTCCTCGAGCGCCGCCCAATCCTGCTCTGAGAATCGGTCGAGGCCGCAGATCGAAGCCACAGCCCGGCAGCCGATCGCCAGGTCGAGCGGTTCGTTACGGACACTCGGATGCTTGACCCACTCGATCTTTCCGCTGGCCCGCACGATGCGCGACTCCGAGCAGAGCCCGCGGTAGAAATCCACATCCCCGTAGGCATAGTGCTGATAGCCCGGAGGGAAATCCTCACCGGGCTCAGCCGGAAGCTCAAGGGGCAGCCAATCGTAGAACTCCTGCTTCACCCAGTGGGTGCCGATGCTCCAGATTCGAACGCCCTGCCGCTTGCGGGCCGCATCGGTGCCGGAGACGCTGGCGATCAGCTTGAACTGGTGGGCCGTGCCTTTCGCCGGGATCACCGTCCGCGGGGCGGCAATCTGGTCTGCTGGCGGCCCACGCGCGGGCTGCGGATGCCGCGCCGCGAAGTCGTACACCATCTGCGCGGAAGCCCGTGTCGATGCCCATCGCCATGATCGGCATCGTCCCGCCAGCAGCGCACGGCCAATTCATCGCGAGCAGCTCTTCCAGCTCTTGCCATAGCTCCGGGCAGGACGTCTTGAGCGGCTGCCCGTAATGATCCGGGAGCTGAATCACGCGATAGTCCGCAGACCACGGCCATTTGCCGCGGCTGTAGGCTTTCAACTCGAACTCCAGGCGATCATCCTGCACGTCCACGAAGGCGACCAGGAGGAGCCCGCCAACAGGAACAACACCGAGGTCATACTGCTCACGCCGCAGGTAGAGCTTCTCCTAATCCGGCGCCACGCCCCGAACGATCCACAACTCCGCGAGCACGGTGTTCATGAACGCCTTCAGCGTCCCGGCCGACTTCTTGGCGGCCAGAAACCCGGATGCGATTGTGCCCCACGATCGTTTGTAGGAAATCAGCTGGGACAGGCGGAATCCGGGGATCGGGGAGCTGGGGTTCTGTGGCCGAAACTCGCCATGATCCACCATCAGCGCCTTCTGGTGATGCGGGATGTGTTGCCGGCAGTTCTCACAGCAATAGGCTGCCTTTTCGGGCTCGCCTTCCGGCCACACCACGCCGCCGCCCGTGCCGCCGCCGAGTACCAGCACCTGGTAGTGATTGCAGAGCGGACACGGCACGAAGTACTCGCGCTGGCCGCTTTCGAGCCACGCCTTGTGTATTCGACTCTCGCCGTTGATCGTCGGTGTCGAGCACATGACGCTTTTCTTGTTGTGCTCGAACTCCGAAGTGCGCATGATGGCGAGTGACACCGGATCACCTTCGGTACCGGCCGACAGCGGATAGCGATCGCACTCGTCCAGCAGGACATACCGGATCGGCCGCATCGCCAGCCCGCTGGGCGAGATGGCGCCGGTGAACGTCACATGCCCGGTGCCGTTGGTAAACGTCTTGTGCAGCGTGGTATTGCCGCTGTCCCGGCTCTTCACCGTGGCGAGCTTGTCGCGAAGCGCCGGCGCCGCCCGGAACATGGGCGCGACACGATCCTTCGACAACGCTTTCGCGTCCTCTATTCGCGGCTCGACGACTAGCGTCGGGCCCGGATCCACATCGGCGATGAAACCGAGGAAGTTCAGCAGTGTTTCCGTGTTGTGGGCCGGGATCATCGCCGCGCCAGCCAGGTATAGGTGAGACGCCGAATCGACAGCTATACAGCGCACAGGAACGCTCTCGACTACTTCAACCCGCACTACACTGCGGCGCCGGGATTCAGTAGGGCGGGACCGTCCGTCAGCCTCGCTCCGTAGCCGCGCCAATTTTCGCCTCAGCCTGAAGGGCCGGTCCTCGACATAGGCCTTGAAGGTAATGATGTGGACGTCCGTCTTTGCACCGCTTCCCATTCAACTTGCTGGGCCTTGTCCGGATTGTTGGCTTGAAGCCAAGCGACCGCGCAAGCTCGACGGCGCCGTCAGCGAGAGGCCTGCAGGTAAGCCCGAGAGCAACAGAACATCCAGCGGTTCCATCCGTGTCGAGAATCCCCTGGAGCAGCGCTCTGCGCTGATCTTCCGAGGCACGCAAATAGACCGGAGGAATATGTTTATTCCCAATTAGTCCGAGGCCTCTCAGCCTCGAATGGAGAGTCATCCCATCCAGGGGGGCGAACGCAATGGCAGCGACGTGCCGCCTCCTGCTATCAGTTGATCGAACTTCCGGATTGCATCCGGCAGCTTGAAGCTGAGAAAAGACATCGTCGCGCAGATCGCACGTGATCTGCGCCGACATTGAATTGCCGTCTCCAAGCCATGCGCCAAGGAGATACGGGTCAATTGGCAGCGGCAACGCCGACGTCGCTATCGGTTTTGTGCAGGGGACGCGGTATCGATACCGTGCCGCCCCTCCGGCCAGGTCGACCTTGAAGGTCGCAGCCATGACCTCAGTGGTCACAATCATGTGTTCATTCAGGGAATCGAACAACATCCACCGATGGCCGGCTTCCGTGACAACTGAGGCCCCATCATCGAACGTCACCCGAAAGCATGGCCTCCCACTGAACACGCCGCTCACGGCGACGACCGAACACTGCTGGCCATTCTCGTCGAAGACCTTATCGCCTGGAGCGATCAAGCCGGCCGGCTGCCAGACGGCCGGCGTCGGAATGGGTGTCAACGGCCAGACACTTCAGCATCTGGGCTGCTGACATGAGCACGACCAGCTTCGACGGGTGGTTCGGGCTCATCACGTCCATCGGCTCGCGCTGGTACGGCTGGGTGCGCCATGCTCCACGCTCAGCCGAGGCGGTCCCAGTGAGCACCCGGTTTTCGCCGGCCCGCTCAGAGACGGTCATCTCGCGCGGCGGGAGCAACAGCGATGCGCTCAGCTCCGCCAGCGTGGGAGGGGTGGCTGCTATCAGAATCCAGCGCTCGCTATGGTTTTGCTGAGCTTTCGAAGGCCCGTCTCCACGTCGTGCATCAGAACCTTGCGAGCGGTACCGGCATCGGTGACCGCCGCGACGGCGGGCGCCAAGCGGTCAGGCATGGCCATCATGTGGTCGCGCACCATCTGGCTGAAGGAGGCGATGTGCTCGTCTACCACGGAGCGATTCATCAGCCGTTCTTTCTTTTCGTCACGGTCCATCTCCGCTACATCGCCCAACACAACCAACAGCCCAAGCCATTCGTATGGACTGCCAAAGCCGCTGACATTCTGGCCAAGGTAATGCGCGAACGCGCCGTGCTCAATACTGTTCAATCTGGCTGACGCACTACACTAGGCTGGGAAAGCGAGGTTCTCAATTACGATTGGCGGGGAAGACGGGGGCGGGTCATTCCGGCCGCGAACACGCTCGCCTTTCTCCAAGGGCCGCTCGCGTTCGTGCCAGAGACGGTTCGGCTCTGGTGGTAAGCCACAATGGAGCGGCCATCCTGAAATCTCTTCGTTCTACGCTCCTGGCGGGGCTCCAGGGTGAAAGCAGCCTCGCCGGTGGCGCAAAGCGCCGCGGGCCCCAGTGCCGCCATGCAGGCCAAAAGCGGCAGTGTCCGCCCGGCAGTTCGTCGCACGGGCAAATACCTCAGCCGCGACTGCTCAACAGCCGATGTACGCGCTCGGAATTCTCCCGCACCTCGTCTTTCACGCGCGGGAACAAACCTATGAATACGCCATCATTCGGCTTGATGCTTTCGTACGCCGAACGGAACGCCTGCTCCGCATTGGTGACCCGCCCGGCGCCCATGATCTTGAACGCGAAGCACGGCTTCTTTGTGGCCCGCATCACCTTATACATGCGCGGGGGATCACTCTGCAGGTAGATTTCGCGCTGCATCTCCACCAGTTCCCCACCCAGAACTTTGCGCCATTCTTCATCGGTGCGCGTGCGCTTGTAGACGCAGCCGGCGTAAAAATCGACGTCCCAGTTTTGCGACTCAATCTCGGCAATGAGTTCGGGCTGGTGAGTTCCGACTCCGACCATCACTCCCAATCCCCGCATCTGCTTGCACCACTCCTTGATAGTCTCCAGTTTGCCGTTCTGAAACTCGCGGTCAGCGTTCTCGCCGTGGTAGTAGATAGCCAGCGGGTTGAGCGTCTTGACGAGCTTGACCGAGTCGCCCGTACCCTGCACGATCAGATTCATCTTTCCGCCCTCGGCAAGGAAGCGCTCCCAATCTGACTGAGCGCGAGAGGCAGGGTAGTAGTTGAGTGTGTTGATCCCGAACCGGTTGCACCGGTGCAGCAACTCGCAGACCCTCTCCGGGGTGTAATACTCCCGCATCACCGTGCCCAGGATCTGGTTGAAGTGGGCGAATCCATAAAGAGGGTTGCACCCGCAGATCAGCCGGCTGATCTCAGCGTTCCCGAACTTCATTTTGGGAACGTGAATCTCCAACGCAGGCTGCAAAGGAGCGTTCGCCTGTTCTCCCCCACTCTGCGAGGCCTGCGCGGAAAGCGGCGCCGCCCCACTCAGTCCGGCCGCAATCGCCCCGACTGTATTCATGAAAGCACGTCTCGTGTCCGTCATAATTCGCGTCTCTCCTATCAGAAATCACTTTGCCAACCATCTTAGTACGGCTCAAAACGCGCCGAGTGCCGGGCGGCAAGCACCCACTTGTCCCCGATCTTCACCCAGGCGTGGCTTGGGAGTATGACGGAGAGCCATGTGCCGTGCGCGCCAAGGGTGCTGGGGAAAGTCTATCCTTCAGTGCCGGAGTTTGTCTAGTGTTCGCGGCTGAATCGCCGTGCGCACCGCCGGACGCCTCCTTCGCTTCTCCGCCGTCGGCGCTCCCGGCCTCGGATACATGACGGCCACGGCCATCGCCGTGGAAACCGCCATCCTCCATAACTTCGTCTGGAACAGCCGCTGGACCTGGCGGGATCGCTCCCAGGGTCTCCCCGCCCGCCAGCTCCTCCTCCGCCTGCTGCGCCTCCATCTGACATCGGGCACCGTCGCCAGGCCACCAACCTCCTGGTGATGCGTCTCGCCGTAGGCCACGCCGGCCTCCATTACGTCCTCGCCAACTGGCTCGTCTACGTTCTGCCCCGCCCCCGCACCGGATATGATGTTCCAGTGACCCCGCTCCTGCTCGCCCTGCTCCTGGCTCCGCCCACCCCTCAGGCCAACGCCGCCGATCACGCCGCCGCCCTCGCCGCCTCGCAAAGTGTCCTCCGCGCCTGGCTCCGCCACGCCGACCCCAAAACACTCCTCCTCCCGGACCGCGTCGACAAAACCGAGCGCCTCTACACCCCCCACAACTCCGGCGCCGACCTCTACCCCTACCTCATCATCACCGCCCGCCTCACTGACCCCGCCCTCTACTCCGGCCGCATGATGGAGATGCTCCGCAACGAGATCCGCTACACCAACGTCAACCGCGCCGTCCCCGGCAACCTCGATCTCACCACCGGCAAGCCCGGCCCGGCCAGCCTCTTCGGCGCCGGCGAGTACGCCAAGGACGGTCTCATCACTGTCACCGAATACCTCGGCCGCACCCCCTGGACCACGCGCATGATCGACATGGTCGCCGACGCCATGGACCAGGCCCCCGTCGCCTCCGTCCACGGCCCACTGCCCGCCTCGGACTCCGAACTCAACGGCGACTACCTCCAGGTGCTCCCCCGCCTCTACCTCCTCACCGGCGACCCGCGTTTCCTGGATTGGGGCCGCCGCATTGCCGGCGCCTACCTGGATGAAGTTCTCCCCGGCAACAACGGCCTGCCCTCCATGAACTGGGACTTCAAGACCCACACCGGAGACACGAAGCTCAAGCTCCGCGATCATGGCAATGAGATCATCGTCGGCCTCGTCCTCCAGTTCGCCCTCGAAGCCCAGCTGGGTAGCCCGCGCGCCGCCGCCATGCAGCCCGTCCTCAAGGTGCTGCTCGATCGTCTGCTGGCCTCCGCCAACCCCGACGGCCTCTTCTACAACACCATCGACACGCGCACCCTCGCCCCCCTCGACAACCGCCTCAGCGACAACTGGGGCTACCTCTACGGCGCCCTCTACGGCTTCTACCAGGTCACCGGCGAAACCAGATACCGCGACGCCACAATCCGCGTCCTGCGCAACCTCCCCAAGTACCGCAACTACTGCTGGGAGCCCTCCGGCAACGCCAAGACGCCCGCCTTCGGCTCCTTTGACGGCTACGCCGATACCATCGAGTCCGCTCTCTATCTCGTCAATCGCGAGCCCGTCCCGGAGGCCCTGGATTGGATCGACTCCGAAATGAAAGTCATGCTCGCCATGCTCCGCCCGGACGGCCACATTGAGGACTGGTACGGCGAAGGCAACTTCAACCGCACGGCCATTCTCTGGGCGCTCATGAAGTCACAAGGTCTCCGCGCCGCCCCCTGGAAGCCCGGCCTCCAGCTCGGCGCCACCCGCGACGGCGCCCGGCTCACCTTGTTCCTCAACCAGCCCGCCCGCGTGGAATTTGACTACGCCCGCCACCGCCGCGTTTTGAATCTCCGTTCCAACATCATTCGTTTGAACGAATTTCCGGAGTGGTACACCGTCGACGAAAACTCCCTCTACCAGCTCACCCCCGCCACGGGCGCTCCGCTGGTCCGCCTCGGCGCCGAACTCATCGCCGGCGTCGATCTCTCAGCCGGCCTATGGACCGTCACGCCCCTGCCGCGTTGAACATCGCAATCACGTTCTCCGGCGGCACATGGACCGGGGCGCCCCTGCCGCGTTGCACTCCGCCACCGCGTCGAACATCGCAATCACGTTCACCGCCGGCACATGGACCGTCACGCCCCTGCCGCGTTGAACATCGCAATCACGTTCTCCGCCGCCACATGGACCGTCACGCCCCTGCCGCGTTGAACTCCGCCACTGCGTCGAACACCGCTATCACGTACTCGCCGGCACATGGACCGGGGCGCCCCTGCCGCGTTGAACTCCGCCACCGCATCGAACTCACC
>JBBQLF010000166.1:0-8326 GCA_038327695.1 Bryobacterales bacterium | reverse complement strand
CGCAGACGTTGGCCGCAATCACGCCGCCGATGGTGGTGCGCGCCGCGTGCGGCGGGTCCAGCGGCAGCATCTGCCGGTTCGCGGCCAGCAGGGCGGTCAACTCGGCGTAAGGCAGGCCCGCCTGCACGCTGATGGTCAGGTCCTTCGGCTCATACTGCAACACCCGGTTGAGCCCGGCAGTGGAGATCCTGACAGCCGGTTGGGCTACTGCGCCGCCCATCCGGTCCTTGGTGAACGCGCCGCCGGTCACCATCGCGTGGCCGTCCGTGGCGCATTGCTTCAACAACGCAGCCATTTCCTCTGGCGTCGCTGGCTTGTGTTCGTCCATGTGTAGTTCAATTCTAATAGACTCAGAGCATGGCATCCCGCCGCAATTTCATCAGTACCGTCGCCTCCGGCCTGGCGACCTCCCTGGCCGCGCCCTCCAGCGTATTGGGCGCCAATGACCGTATCCGGGTCGGCATCATCGGCCCTGGCGCCCGTGGGCAGGAGTTGATGCACGATGTGCTCAAGTGTCCCAACGTCGAGTTCGTTGGCGCAGCCGACGTCTATACACGCCGTCTGGAGCAGGCCCAGGCTATCGCGCCCGGTATCAAGACCTATCTCGATCATCGTTACCTGCTTGACGATAAGTCAGTGGACGCCGTCCTGATCGCCACGCCGCAGCACCTGCATTGCCAGCACTTCGTCGCCTCGCTCGAGGCCGGCAAGCACGTCTATCAGGAAAAGACGATGGCCTTCACCGTGGCCCACGCCAAGACCATGCGTGCCGCCTATCAGAAGGCCGCGGGCCGCACGGTCCAGATCGGTCATCAGAGCTGCTCTTCCGGGCAGGCGGTCGACGCGGCCAAACTCCTGGCCGAGGAGCCGATGGGAAAGATCACCGCCATCCACATGGTGATGTATCGCAACACGCCGCACGGCAAGCCGCAGTGGTCGCGCCCCATCTACCCCGACATGACGGCCGAGAACATCCTCTGGAAGCAGTTCCTCGGCGACTCCCGCGACCTCCCCTTCGATGCCAACCGCTACATCAACTGGCGCTTCTTCTGGGACTACTCCGGCGGAAACGTGTATGAAAACATGTGCCATCAGGTGTCGTTCTGGTACAAGGCGATGAAGCTCAACGTGCCCAAGGCCGTGACGATGACCGGCGGGCTGTATCTGTGGAAAGACGGCCGCGAAGTGCCGGATACGATGTGCGTCTCCATCGAGCAGCCCGAAGAGATGCTCATCAGTTGGAACTCCGGCTTCGGCAACGACAAACTGGGCGCCGGCGAGGACGTGCTCGGCGACGAGGGCACCATCCAGAAATCAGCGCAGATCCGCTACACGCCGCAGAAGGCCAATATCAAAGACCGCCCCGAGCGCCAGGGCAACTCCACCGCGCCCTCCTACGCGCACATGCTGAACTTCTTCGACAGCATTCGCCAGAGCACCCAGCCGAACTGCCCCTTTGAAGTGGGCTTCCGCACCTCCATCGCCTGCCGCATGGCGGTAGAGAGTTACCGCCAGCAACGCACCATTCGATGGGACCCGGCCCGGGAAGAACTGGCCTGAAGTCTCAACCGCTTTCCAGCTAAACTGATAAGTAACCAATGACTCGCACCACTCTCGTGCTGTGCCTGCTTGGCAGCGCCGCCTTGTCGGGCTGCCATGCGAAGGATGATTCGGTTCGGACTCATCCCACAGCCCCTGCACAGATCCCTCAGCAGGCCGTACCTGACTCTCTGATTGCGGCCTCGCCGGAGGCCGGAGACGCCGGACGCTTCCTCGCCGGGCTGCCTGGCCGTCCGGAAAGCCTGTGGAAAGAGATGGAGTCAGAGCCAACCTGGGTGGCGCACGCCGCCAAGATGGACCAGCTCTGGGCGATGTACAACGACAAGCGCCGCGTCGGGATGGACAAGTTCCGTCTGTCAGAACTCGCCGGCGCGCCAGTAGACGGCTCGCCGATCTGGTATCCGTTTTCCGGGGGCGATGCCTTGACGATGCTCACCTTCTTCCCTGGGCACACCGAGTACTCCATGTCTGCGCTGGAGCCGCCCGGCCGTGTGCCGAAGCCCTCTGAATTCCAAGGCCGGCTGGCTGAGAAACTGCCCGCGCTGGCCGGCACGCTGGCCTCCCTGCTGGGCAAGAGCTTCTTCGTCACGCGTGAAATGGACCGCCAACTCCGCGGGCAGGTTACCGACGGAGTGGCCCAGCCCATTCTGATTCTCCTCGCCCGCCTGGGATACACCGTCATCGGTCACGCCTACGTCCACGTTGAGGAAGACGGCAAGATCGCCCGCCGCGAACTGGAAGCAAAGCGAACGGCCTTTGGCAACAACCGGGGCATCGCTTTCCATGTCCAGCGCCCCAACGAGCCTGTCGAACGGCTCACCTACATTTCGCTGAACCTCGACGATGCGCACATGCGGGACAACGCCGCGTACAAGCAGTACGTCGCCGCTCTCGGCCGGCCGGTCACGATGCTCAAGGCTACCTCCTACATGTTGCACAGCAAGGAATTCTCGGTCATTCGCGAGCTGATTCTCTCCGCCAGCCAGTTGATCGTGCAGGACGATTCCGGGATCCCGTGGAAGAGTCTGTCCGCGCCAGAGTGGCAGGTTCAACTCTATGGCGACTACGTGAAACCGTATGGCCAGGACTTCGCTTTCCGCACCCAGCCTGACTTGCGCCTGGCCTATGAAGCACAGCGCGCCTCGGTCCGCCCGCTCGATTTCCGCATGGGCTACGGCGCCGGCCGCCAGTTGTCCAATTTGCAAGTGGCCCGCCGTCAGTAACGCAGAGCCGCAGGCGGCAGCGGAGGACCGGGCGACTGTAGTAAACTAAGCTTGAAATCAGGATTCATCTGTCCTAATTTGCCCCAAGGAGATCTCATCAAATGCCTCTCGTTTCGATGCGGCAGCTTCTCGATGAAGCCGCAAAAGGCGGCTACGGAGTCGGCGCCTTCAATGTGAACAACATGGAGCAGATCCAGTCCATCATGGAAGCTGCTCGCGAGACCGAGTCCCCCGTTATCGTGCAGGCCTCGCGCGGCGCACGTTCCTATTCGCAGGACCGGTTCCTCTATCACCTGATGATCGCCGCCACGGAACTCTATCCCGAGATCCCCATGGTGCTGCATCTGGATCACGGCAACAGCCCGGAGACCTGCCAGACCGCCATCGACCTCGGCTTTACGTCGGTGATGATGGACGGGTCTCTGAACGCCGACGGGAAAACGCCGTCCACCTATGAATACAACGTGGACGTCACCTGCCGCGTTGTGGCCGCCGCGCACGCCAAGGGCGTCACGGTGGAAGCCGAGATCGGCTGCCTGGGCGGTATTGAGGACGGCCACGGCATGGGCGGCGACGGCTTGTCCCACCTGAGTGATCCGGCCGAGACCGAACGCTTCGCCAATGACACCAAGTGCGACGCGCTGGCCATCGCTATCGGCACTTCGCACGGCGCCTACAAGTTCAGCCGCGAGCCGGACGGCGAAGTGCTGAAGATGGACGTGCTGATCGACATTCACAACCGCCTGCCGAAGACCCACCTGGTGATGCACGGCTCTTCTTCGGTGCCGAAGGACCTGCAGGACATCATCAACAAGTACGGCGGCAAGCTCAAGCCCACGTGGGGCGTGCCGGTCAAGGAGATCCAGCTCGGCATCAAGAACGGCGTCCGCAAGATCAACGTGGACACCGACAACCGCCTGGCCATCACCGGCGCCATCCGCAAGGTGCTGACCGAGACCCCGGAGAAGTTCGATCCGCGCGACTACATGAAGCCCGCCCGCGATGCCATGAAGAAGGTGGTCGCCGAACGCATGGTGCAGTTCGGCCAGGCCGGCAAGGCCAAGTCGATCATCCCCATCCCGCTGGCCGAGATGGCCGAGATGTACAAGAAGGAAGCGTAAGCGCTTTCGGCTGAGATTGCAGCAGCGCGGCGCGGGCCATCCGGTCCGCGCCGCGCGTTCCATTGGCTGGAATTGTGGTCCTCACTGTTTTCGCCCTTTCGTCGCCCTAAAAAAAAGTCGGTGCCGAATGCAGATTTTAGTAGATTCTGAGCGCAATTCCTGTTGGACTAGAAGTGTATTCGATTGTCCGCTCCTTCCGGTCGTGATTTCCATCCGATCTGTTTGGTCCGCTATCGAATCGGAAAGAACACAACTTGAAGAACATCTTTGTTGGCAACCTCGATTTCCGGGCGACGGAAGCGTCCGTCCGCTCGTGGTTTGAAGAATACGGCGCCGTGGAACGCGTCAGCATCGTTACGGACCGTGACACCGGCCGTTCCCGCGGTTTCGCCTTTGTCGAAATGACGAACGGCGACGAGGCCGACCGGGCGATCGCGGCGCTCAACGGCGCCAGCGTCGACGGCCGCGCTCTGAACGTGAACGAAGCCCGCCCCAAGACCGACAGCCGTGGGGGCAGCGGTGGCAGCGGTGGCGGCGGTGGGCGTGGCGGTCCCCGGCGCGATTCGCGCTGGTAAGCTCTTTTCCCGCATAGCACTTTGCCGGCCAACTTCGGTTGGCCGGCGTTCCTCCACGACAGAACTGCCCGCGAAGGTGCCCATTGGCAACCAGATCCCACACTACATTTAAGAAACGACAGAAGGAACAGGCCCGCCTCGAGAAGAGGCAGGAGAAGTTGGCCCGGCGCCAGCAACGCAAGTTGGACGGACCGGAAGCCGAGCCGGAGATTGATCCCATCACCGGGTTGCCGATTGAGCCCGAGATCGATCCGGAGACCGGGTTACCCATCGAACGGGATTCAGACGATAGCGACGATGACGACGATGCCGTGTCGCCGGATGAGTCCGCCAAACCCTGACAGAAGTTCGTAAAATAAGATCGATGAGCGATTTTGAGTTCCTGATCCTGTCTTTGCGCGCCGATGCTGAAACGCAGCTTGGCGCTTTTTCCCAGGGTGACGAGAAGCCTGAAGCCAATCTCCCCTTGGCCCGTAAACTGATCGATGTGCTGGCCATGCTCCAGCCGAAGACGAAGGGCAACCTCTCGTTTGAGGAGCAGCGCCTGCTCGACAACACCGTCACCGAACTGCGCTTCCGCTATCTGCAGACCTACGAAGCCACGGCGAAGAAGGCCGCCGAGACCAACGCAAATGGCTGAAGCGGGTGACGGCACACGTCACCTGGAACTGACCGTGATGGGTTCCGGCACCAGTGTGGGCATCCCCACCATCGGCTGCCATTGCAAGGTGTGCACGTCCACAGATCCCCGGGACCGGCGACTGCGCCCGTCCGTTTGCCTGCAATGGGAGGGTCACGTCGTCGTGATCGACACCGGCCCGGATTTCCGCCAACAGGCGCTCAGCCTGGGCTTCCGCCGTCTCGACGGAGTGCTCTACACCCATGCCCACGCCGACCACATCCTCGGCCTGGATGACTTGCGGCCCTTCAACTTCACTCAGAAGGATCCGATTCCGATCTACGGTTCGGACTACACCCTCGCTGTGATTCGCACGGTGTTCAGCTACATTTTTCACGACGGGCCGTCGGAGTCGTCGCGGCCCAAGATCTGGCCCGCGGTCTTTGGCGCCGAACCAATCGAGATCTGCGGCGTCGAGTTCACGCCCATTCCGGTGCGTCACGGCAGCGGGGAATGCCACGGTTTCCGATTTGGCCGCAATGCCTATCTGACCGATCACAGCGAGATCCCCGAATCGAGCCTGGCGCTGCTGGAAGGGCTGGACGTGCTGTTTCTCGACGGCTTGCGCTACAAGCCACATCTCACTCATTCCACGGTGGAGCAGAGCCTCGCTACAGTCGCCCGCCTGCAGCCCGGCATCACCTACCTCACGCACATCTCCCACGATTTGCAGCATGAGCGCGCCGAATCCCTGCTGCCGCCGCATGTGCGGTTGGCCTACGACGGCTTGACGGTCCAGGTGGAGGTCTGAAGGAGCCTGTGCCGATGCCCGGTGCACTCCGTATCTTCCGTGGTCTGGCCGAGGCCAAGCGGGGCTTCGCACCGTCGGCCGTGACCATTGGCAATTTCGACGGCGTTCACGCAGGCCACCGCGAACTGATGCGCCGCACGCGCGCCATCGCCGCCGAACTGGGCGTGAAGGCCTCAGCCCTGACGTTCCACCCGCACCCGGCCACTATCGTTGCGCCCGAACGCACGCCCCGCCTGCTCACCACGCCCGATGAACGCTGCGCCCTGATGGCGGCCGAGGGCATCGAGCAGGTGCTTATTCTGCCCTTCGACCGGCAGATTGCCGCTCTCTCGCCGGAGGAGTTCTTCGAAACCGTACTAGTCCGTGACCTTGGAGCCCGCGCGGTGATTGTCGGGGACAACTTCCACTACGGGCGGCGGCAGAGCGGGCACGTCAGTGAACTTCTCGCGTTGGGCAGTCAGTTTGGCGTCCGGACGGAGATTGTGCCATTGCTGAGCCTCAGAGGGATCAAGGTGTCATCGAGCGAGATTCGCGGTCTTCTGGGAAGGGGAGCGGTGTCGATGGCTTCCAGGCTGCTCCAGCGGCCGTATTCGCTTTCCGGTTCAGTCGTGCCCGGGGAGGGCCGTGGTTCTACCCAAACTGTACCGACTCTGAACCTGGAAACGGCTTCGCTGGAGGACTCCACCTCGGCGTTGCCGGCCGACGGGGTCTACATCACGCGAACCGAGGACTTGGACTCGCCCGGCCGCTGGAATTCCATCACCAACATCGGCTACCGGCCCACGTTTGAGGGCAGGCACCTGACGATTGAGACGTTCCTGCTGGGAGCGTTGGACGGCGGCGGGCCGGCGCGCATCCGGTTGGAGTTTCTGCGCCGGGTGCGTCCCGAGCGGCGGTTTGATTCCGCCGCCGCGTTGAAGGAGCAGATCCTGCGCGATGTCGCCCGGGCTCAGGTCTTCTTCCGCCGCACTGACTCCATCGCCAACTCGTAGCACAGGGGGGCGTTGCCCATTCCGGCGTTTCCAATGAGCGCCGCAACGGTTTCTTACCAAGGGTGATCAGGTAAGGCAGGGTGCGCCACCAATTCCAACGCTTCCTGACGGTTGCGGCTCTGATTGCGGACTCCTACGCGAGGATTCTCTCGATTGGCCAGCGTTTGGTTGAAATTGTCACGTCCAGGGGGCGTTGCCCATTCCGGCGTTTCCAGTGAGCGCCGCAACGGTTATGTTACGCTGAAAATTCCCCCTCATCATGTCCCAGGTAAGCAGTCAAACCGCTGGAGAACGTTTCCAGCGACTGGTGGAGATTATGGCCCGGCTGCGTGCGCCCGGTGGCTGCCCCTGGGATCGGGAGCAGACGTTCGATTCCATCAAACCCTACACGCTGGAAGAGACCTATGAGGTGATGGACGCCATTGACCGGCGTGATTTTGCCGGCCTTGCCGAAGAGTTGGGCGACCTGGCTCTCCAAGTGGTCTTCTACGCCCAGATGGCGGCCGAAGAGAACCGCTTCACCATCTCGGATTCGCTCGACGCCATTAATGAGAAGCTGGTTCGCCGCCACCCGCACGTCTTCGCCGATGGCGACGCTTCCACATCCGGCGAGGTGCTGGCGCGCTGGGACGAGATCAAGCTGCAGGAAAAGAAGGACAAAGGCGAGAGGCCGAAGGGCCTGCTCGATTCGGTTCTGCGGGCGCAACCGGCCCTGACGGAAGCGGCGCAGATCTCGCGCAAGGCGGCCGGCGCGGGTTTTGACTGGCCGGCACTGGAGCCCGTGCTCGATAAGATCCGGGAGGAGCTGGACGAACTCGCCGATGCCCGCCAGCGGCTCGGCCCGGCGGAGATTGAAGGTGAGTTGGGCGATCTGCTGTTCACGCTCGTCAACGTCGCGCGCTTCCTAAAAGTGGACCCGGAGCAGGCGCTGCGCAAGACCAACACCAAGTTCCGGCGGCGCTTTGCCCACGTGGAATCGCGCCTGGCCGAAAACGAGAAGACCGTCCAGCAGTCCAGTCTCGACGAGATGGAAGCACTGTGGCAGGAAGCGAAAGGTGCCGATTGATCGAACTACGCCCCCTCACTGAACTGGCCGGCTTGAACGAGGCCGTCCGCCTGCAGAAGAGCATCTGGGGCTTTGACGATCTGGAATTGCTGCCTCTGCGCCTGTTCGTGGTGGCCACCAAGGTGGGCGGCCAGGTGATTGGCGCCTTCGAGGGTCCGCGCATGGTCGGGTTTCTGCTCGCTATCCCCGGCCTGAAGCCGGGCGGGGTGACTTATCTGCACAGCCACATGATGGGCGTGCTGCCTGACTACCAGAACCTGGGCGTGGGCCGGTTGCTCAAAATGGCGCAGCGCGACGAGGCGCTGGCTCGCGGCGTGCCGCTCATCGAATGGACGTTCGATCCATTGGAGCTCAAGAAC